>CAZCEL010000067.1:0-14448 GCA_964497175.1 uncultured Bifidobacteriaceae bacterium | reverse complement strand
ATGAGCCGGCGCGAATTTGCGCGGACGTTCTCGAGATTCTCGGTCGCGACGGCGGCGTCCTCTGGCACGTCAGGGCAGGGCGTAGGCGATCAGCTCTGACTGGACCCCGCCACCAACGGCGACCACCACGTACTGCTTCCCCCGGTAGGAATAGGTCATCGGCGCGGCCGCGGGGCCCACGGGCAGCTCCTTCGCCCACACCTGCTCGCCCGTCTTCTTGTCGAACGCGCGGAATGTCCACGGCTCCGGAGGAAGATTTGACGGCTCACGATCGCCAACCTTCAAGACGGGCCCGCGACCGAGTGCGCCCGACCACTGCCCGATGAACAGCAGCGTGGAGGTGACCAGGGGCGCCGCCCGGAGGCCGCTGCCCAGCGGTCCAAGGTTCAGGTGCTTCACCAGGGGATGATTGCGCGGCCCGTCGCCGATTGGCACCTGCCACGCAATGGTGCCCGTATTCAGGTCGTACGCCGTCACCCGGCTGTACGGCGGCTTGTACAGCGGAAGCCCGTCGAGCGTCGGCAGCTGCTGCGTCGTCGCTCGATACTGAAGGTTGCCTCGCGCCGGATCGCCTTTCGCCAGCGGCACGATGATCGGACTGGTGAGCGAGGGAACGAACAACATCCCGCTCACCGGATCGACCCCTGCGCCGCCCCAGTCGGCGCCGCCGACGTGGCCCGGCATCTGCACGCTGCCGCGCTCGGATGGCGGCGTGAACAGCGGTCCGCGATCCCACTGCTTCAACACCTCGAGCGCCTGCGCGCGCAGCTCCGGCGTGAAGTCGATCACATCGTCATCGAGCATGCTCTGGCGATCGAAGGGCGGCGGCTTGGTCGGGAAGGGCTGCGTTTTCGCCGCGCGCTCGCCCGGCGCGCTTGACGGCGGCACGGGCCGTTCCTCGATCGGCCAGACGGGCGCTCCGGTTCGGCGATCGAACACGTAAACGAACCCCTGCTTGCTGACCTGCACGACGGCGTTGATGCGCCGCCCGCCGACCGTGATGTCGACGAGAATCGGCGCCGCCGGAAAGTCGTAATCCCAGAGTCCATGATGGACGGCCTGGAAGTGCCAGACGCGCTTCCCCGTCCTGGCGTCGAGACACACGAGGCTCTCGGCGAACAGGTTGTCGCCCGGCCGATGCCCGCCGTAGTAGTCGTTGGTCGGCGTGCCGAACGGCAGGTAGACGTAGCCAAGCTCTTCGTCGACAGTGAGCATCGACCAGACGTTCGTGCCGCCGGTGTACTCCGCCGATCCACCTTCCCATGTCTCGTGGCCGAATTCTCCCGTCTGCGGAATCGAATGGAAGGTCCAGAGCTTCTTCCCTGTCGCCGCATCGAAGCCGAAGATGTCGCCGCGCGGCTGCTCCTTGGTCTGCGGCAGGTCCTGAATGTTCGATCCGGCGATGATGACGTCCTTGACGATCACCGGGACGGAGTTGATGGCGTAGTTGCGCCCGCGCTGCGCGTACTGGAGGCCCTCTGAGACGTCCACGCGGCCGTTTGCGCCGAAGCTCGGGTCGGGCTTCCCCGTCTCGGCGTCGATCGAGACCAGATGCGCGTCGTGCGTGCCGCTGATGAGGCGGCGGCGCTGGCCGTCGGTCCAGTAGGCCGTGCCGCGATGTGTGAAGCCGAGGTTCGGCGGCCGGCCGAGCTTCCAGATCTCCGGATCGTTCTGCCAGAGCGTCCGGCCCGTCGCCGGATCGAGAGCCACGTAGATGCCGAGCGACGTCGTCGTGTAGAGCACGCCGTTCACCATGATCGGCGTGTCCTGATAGCCCGCGGGCCGGGCCACGGGATTGACCTTCGCGATTTCGTTGTCGGGCGCGCTCCAGCGCCAGGCGATCTGGAGCTGGTTGACGTTGGCTCGCGTGATCTGTCCAAGCGGCGAGTACTTCGTGCTGGCGGAGTCGCCGCCGTAGTAGCGCCACTCGCCCGCCGCCGCCGAACTGGATGGGGGCCGCTGTGCAGCCAGGACGATGGCAGTCGCCGCCGCGACGGGGACCAAGGCAAACATCCGAGTAACTGGTAGCATCAGCGCCGCTCCTTGTGCGCCATTCTACACACGGGGCGTCCTGCCCGGATGGGCGGCGGGATCGACATTCCGGCAAGGCATTTGGGGTTCTGCCGGGTCAGGGCCTCGGGGTGCCCGGCCGCGTGAAACCGACTTCCTTGAGGGCGGCGGGATCGGGAGGCAGATCCTGCTGACCTGCCGGGTAGCGGTTCGCCCGCAGCAGGTAGGCGACGATCGCCGCATACGCCTCGTCGGTCAAGGATGCCGGCTTGTCCTGCGGCATCGTGACCTTCACGATGGTGAACAGGTCGCCGAGATTGCCGTCCTTCCATCGGTCGGTGAAGGTGTCCTCGACCAGCGCGGGCGCGAATCCCTGTCCCTGCAGATCCGACTGATGGCAGAAGGCGCATTGTTCCTCGTAGGCGGCCCTGCCGCGAGCCGCCTGCGCCTCGGAATACACACCGTCCCACGCCGTCCTGGGCGCGACGCCCTGGGCGGCCCCAACAGCCACGGCGCCAATCGCCCAGGCTCCCAACAGGAGGGTCGGCGTTTCTAACTTCCAGTGCTTCGTCATGCGCGTGGCGGCCTGTGCCGTTCGATCGGAGAGGGTGAGCGGCCCAACGAGGCGCAGGCCTCCGGTGTCGGAAGGGCGGGCAGGCCATCGTCGTAGTGCTCGACGCGAATCGTCACGTTGGCTTTGTGGCCCGCGAGCGCCGGCAGGACGTGATTGAGGACCTGCTCGGCTGTCGCCCGGAACGTCCGGCCGTGCGTGCTCACCTTGATCCAGCCCTTCTTATCACGGAAGTGGCGTTCCGTCGCACTTCTGGTGCCGATCAGGATGAGGTAGCTGTCGTTCCTCAGGTTCATGAGTCATCCCATCGCCTGATTAGGAAATAGCCTCGAAACACCAATCCCGTTACACTGAAGCATCCAGAGTCAATGACGAGAGCATCCCGTCTCGCCGGTCTGGTCGCGCTTGGGTGGCTGCAAGTGACGCTCGTCGGCGCTTGTACGCAGGCGAACGACAAGGACGCGTCGCGCCCCGAGGCACAGGCCGCTCGAGAGAATACCAGTGACCGCGACGTGCAACGCGTGGCGCTGCCCGATCTCTCGCGCCTGCCGGACCCGGTCCAAGCGCAGGTGCGGGAGCGTTTTGGCGTGCTCGAGCAGGCAATCGCGCGGCAGGCACCGCCCGAGGAGCTCGGCCGCGCGTACGGTGACGTCGGCGTGATTCTGATGGCAGCCGAATATCAGACCGAGGCGGACGCCAGCCTGCGCAACGCACTGACGCTGGCGCGCTCGGACTCCCGCTGGCCCTACTACCTGGGGCAGCTCTACGCGGCAAAGGGCGACCCCGCGAAAGCCTCGGAGCTTTTTGAACGCGCGCTGAAGTTGAAACGGGCCGATCTCCCGACGCTCGTCCGGCTCGGCGGCACGTACCTCGATGGAAACCGACCCGAAGATGCCGAGCGCGTGTTCAGCCAGGCGCTCGCCCTGCAGCCCACGTCCGCCGCGGCGATGGCGGGGCTGGGCCGCGCGATCCTGGCGCGCGGGAACGCGGCCCGGGCGGCGGAGTACCTGGAGCGGGCACTGGCCATCGAGCCCGAAGCGACGAGCCTCCACTTTCCGCTTGCGATGGCCTATCGCCAGCTCGGGGATCTGAAGAAGGCCGATGCGCAGTCGCAGCAGCGCGGCCGCGGGGAGCCGACACTCGTCGACCCGCTGATGCAGGAACTGGCGGGGCTCCTCGAGAGCGCGCTGGCCTATCAGAATCGCGGCCTCGAGGCGCTGCAGGCGGGGAACTTTGCCGGCGCGGTGCCACACTTCCGTCGTGCCCTCGAGCTGGAGCCGAAGAATCCTGCGTTGGGGCACATGCTGGCCACCTCGCTCTACCAGTCGGGCCAGGCGGACGCCGCGATCCGGCAATTCGAAGAGGTGCTTCGCTGGGCGCCGGCGCATGCCCGCGCGCACTTCAGCCTGGGCGTGATTCTCGAGTCCCAGGGGCGTGACCAGGCGGCGGCCACGCGATTCGCCGCCGCGGTGAAATACGAGCCCGACTACGTCGAAGCACGGTTGGGTCTGGCTCACTGCCTGGAGCTGCTCGGGCGTGCGGAAGAATCCCTCCCGCACTACCGCCACGTTGTGAAGATCGATCCTCGACGCGTGGATGCCTGGGCCGGCGCGGCGAACGTGCTCATCAGCCTCGCGCGCTACCAGGAGGCTCACGACTGGCTGGTTGCCGGGAGGAAGGTCCACGCCGGCCAACCCGAGCTCGTCAGCCTCCAGGAGATTGTGGATGGCGTCCTGGCGTATCGACGCACCTCGAAGGGCTCCTAACCTAACCCCTCGACCCGAGGTCCCATGCGTCCGACGTCACGAACCACGCGGTTTCCACATGCGTGTACCAACCTGAAACCGCGCGCGATCGCTGCGCCGTTGGTGGTCATCCTCGCCGGGTGCGGCGCGGATGGCGGTCGGCCGCCGGAGTCCGCGCGCACGGGGGCGGAGAGCCCCGGCCCCGCGCCCGCCCGCGAAGCCGAGTGGTTTGTCGATCAAGCCGGCGCGACCGGGCTCGGCTTCGTGCACGTCAACGGTGCGACCGGCCGGTTCTACCAGCCCGAGATCAGCGGGTCGGGCGCGGCGCTCTTCGACTACGACAACGACGGCGATCTCGACGTCTTCCTGGTGCAGGGCGGCAGCGTCGAGCCGGCCTCCTCGCGGCAGCCGGCTGCGGGAGCTGACGCCGGCGGCCGTCTGTATCGCAACGATCTCGACGTCCGCCCGGACGGGACGCGGACGATGCGGTTCACCGACGTCACGAAAGCGAGCCGCATCATCGCGCGCGGCTACGGCCAGGGCGTGGCAGCCGGCGACATCGATAACGACGGATGGATCGATCTCTACCTCACGGGCTTCCGGCGCAATCAGATGTTTCGCAACAACCGGGACGGCACCTTCTCCGACGTCTCGAAAGGGTCCGGCACTGACAGCCCCGGCACCTGGGGTGTTTCAGCGGCGTTCGTCGATGTCGATCGGGACGGCTGGCTCGATCTGTTCGTCGGGAACTACCTGACCTACTCGGTCGACACCCATGTGCGGTGCGTCATGGAGTCGGGACTGGAAGACTACTGTGCGCCGGGACGCTACACCCCCGAGCGGGATCGCTTCTATCGCAACCGCGGAGACGGCACGTTCGCCGACGCCACCGCGAAGGCCGGCATGGACCGCGCCTTCGGTCCGGCGCTCGGCGTGTCGACCGCCGACTTCAACGGCGACGGCTGGACGGACATCTTCGTCGCGAACGACCAGAAGGAAAACCAGCTGTGGATCAACCGGGGCAGCGGCACGTTCGAGAACCGCGCGCTCGTGTCCGGCGTCGCCCTGGACGGGGGCGGCGTCGCCAAGGCCGACATGGGCGTGGACGCGGGCGACTTCGACAACGACGGCGACGAGGATCTGATCACGACGGTCCTGACGCGGGAGGGGAACACCCTGTACGTCAACGACGGGAAAGGGCTGTTCGAAGATCGGAGCGTGGCCTCCGGCATTGCCGTCGCCAGCCGTCCGTACACTGGCTGGGGCGTCGCCTGGATGGATTTCGACAACGACGGGTGGCTGGATCTGCTCGCCGTCAACGGACTCGTCAAGCTGGACCTGAACGTGCTCTCGGCAGAGAACCCCTGGCCGTACCAGCAGCGCAACCAGCTGCTGCGCAATCTGGGCAACGGACGGTTCGAGGACGTCACCGGCCGGGCCGGTGCGGCGCTCGCGTTGAAGGAGGTGAGCCGCGGCGCGGCCTTCGGCGACATCGACAACGACGGCGATACCGACGTGCTCGTCGCCAACAGCGGAGGGTCCGCGCGGCTTCTCATCAATGGCATCGGCAGCCGCAACCACTGGATCGGGCTGCGGCTCGTCGGGGCGAACACCACGCCGCGTGACATGCTCGGCGCCCGCGTGGCCATCGTTCGCCCGGATGGACCGACGTTGTGGCGCCGGGCGCGGGCGGATGGGAGTTACGCCTCGGCGAACGATCCCCGCGTGCTCGTGGGCCTCGGCGCGTCGGCAAGTGCCCCGCGCGTGCGTGTCATCTGGCCGAGCGGGCGTACCGAGGAGTGGAACGACGTGCCGGTCGATCGTTACACGACTTTGGTGGAGGGTGGGAGCCGCTGATTGCAGCGGGCAGCGAACAGCTTTCAGCGAACAGCTTTCAGCGATCAGCTTTCAGCCTCACGCATTCGGGTAGGACGCGCCACTCGGGAGGACGCATACCAACGTTCCGTGCGGTCTCCAAATTCGTTCTCAATCGAGCCAATCAGGTTTGATAGAGCCTCACGTGACCGATGTGGAGTGGGTCTCGTGGGCTCATTTCGACGATGACCCCCTCTATCAGCTCGACGCGCTCACCCTCGAAGAGCATGGCGGCGACCATCCGCTCGTACTCGCGACGCCGCAGCGGTCTGACCCGCTCAGGCGCGATGTCGGCAAGGTGATCCATGACTGACATGCTGTCGAAGGTTACCACGCCGTCAGCCACGCTGAACCGGCAGGATGATGACGACGCCCCAGCTCGGGGGGGCTACTGCGGTTTCGAGTTGCGTGTAGCGATGGGGGCTCGCGCCTTCCGTTCTTCGCCCGGACGAGGACACCCCCGCAGCCCGGCGAGTGACCCCGCGTCGCAGCGGTCCGAGGCTACGAGCTGGTGCTTCGATCCGTTTCCCTTTCAGTCGTCAGATCTGCTGCGGCATAATCTGCGTATCGGCGGCGGGTCGTCGGCCTGAGTCAGCGCTCAGCGCTGCGGCCGAGAATCTGGTCGCTGAAAGCTGTTCGCTCGTCGGTGACCGCAGTCACATCTGCGTTCAATCGGGCCCTCCGCCGTGGCGGGGGGCTGATCGCTGTTCCCTGATCGCTATGCGGAGATGAAGCATGAGACGAACTTCCAGGCTGGTGGCACTCGGCACCGCGCTTGCCCTCGCGAGCGGCCTGGGTTTCGCCGGCTGCGGCGGAGGCGACACGCCCTCAGCCCCCGCGGCCGGCAGACCGGTGGATGCGGCTCCGACGGCTCGCGACCTCCTGGCCGCTGGCACCGCGATCGAGCTTCCGTCATTCTCCCTGACCGATCAGACCGGCGCCCGCTTCGGCTCCGCTCAGCTGGATGGCCGAGTGTGGGTCGCGCATCTGACATTCACACGCTGTCGCGACGTCTGCCCGGACGTTGTCACGGCGCTCGGCGGGATCCAGGGCGAGCTCAAGGGGGCCCAGGGTGGAGAGGACGTGCGGATCGTCAGCATCAGCGTCGACCCGCAGCACGACACGCCGCAGGTGCTGCTGGACTACTCCCGCGGCGCCAGTGCGGATCAGGACCGCTGGAAGTTCCTGACGGGACGGCCCAACCAGATCCGCCAGCTGAGCCGGCACGGGTTCCACCTGCCGGTGGACGCACCTCCCGAGGGTGCCGAGCCGACTTTTCCGCGCGCAGATCTCGTCCTCGTGGACCGGGACCGGCGTGTTCGTGCGGTGTTTGATGCCTCGAGCCCGGACAGCCGCGCGAAGCTGGTGACCGAACTGCGTGAACTCGCCGCCAGTCCCGCTCTGCCGTCGGTGGCCCACCCCAAAGAGGTCCTCGACCCACCGTGGCTCGGGTCGCGCGCGCAGGCCCAGCTGGCCACCGCGGCCAGGTTCCAGGTGTTTCACGATTTCCGGTTCGAGGACCGGGTGCTCGAGAGCGGGATCACCTTCGTCAACCGCGTCACGGACGATTCGGGCAAGGCCTACAAGCTGGTGCACTACGACCACGGGAACGGGTTCGCCGTCGCCGACGTCGACGGCGACGGACGTCTGGACCTCTACTTCGTGAATCAACTCGGTGGGAACGAGCTCTGGCGCAACCTGGGCAACGGCGAGTTCGACAACATCACCCGGACCGCAGGCGTCGGCGTCCCTGGCACGATCAGCGTGAGCGCCTCGTTCGGCGACACCGACAACGACGGCGACGCCGACTTGTACGTGACGACGGTTCGTGGCGGCAACCGTCTGTTCGTCAATGACGGGGCGGGCCGGTTCACCGATCTCACGAAGGCGTCCGGCCTCGAATACGCCGGCCACTCATCGGGAGCCGTCTTCTTCGACTACAACCGTGACGGGCGGCTGGATCTCTTCGTCTGCAACGTCGGGCGGTATACGACCAACCAGGTCGGGCCAGGCGGCTACTACGTCGGATTCGGCGATGCCTTCGAGGGACACCTCCACCCGGACCAGCGCAACGAGCGCAGCACCCTCTACGAGAACCGCGGCAACAACCGCTTCGCCGACGTGACAGAGGAGCGCCGGCTCATCGACATGGGCTGGAGCGGCGACGCGACCCCCGTCGACGTGAACCGCGACGGGTGGCCCGACCTCTACGTGCTGAACATGCAGGGGCACGACGAGTACTACGAGAACGTGGGCGGCAAGTACTTCGAGAAGCGCAGCCGCGCCGTGTTCCCGAAGACGCCCTGGGGGTCGATGGGCATCAAGGCATTCGATCACGACAACGACGGCGACATGGACATCCTGCTGACGGACATGCACTCGGATATGAGCGAGGACGTCGGCCCAGCCCGCGAGAAGCTCAAATCACGGATGCAGTGGCCCGAGTCGAGGCTGCAGTCGGGCGGCGCCAGCATCTTCGGCAACGCGCTCTTCCGCCGGGACCGGCCCGGCGCCTACACGGAGGTGTCCGACGCGCTGGGCACCGAGAACTACTGGCCGTGGGGACCGAGCGTCGGCGACCTCAACGCGGACGGCTTCGACGATGTGTTCATCGCGTCGAGCATGAACTTTCCGTTCCGATACGGCGTCAACTCGGTCCTGTTGAACGATCGTGGCCGGTCGTTTCTCGACAGCGAGTTCATCCTCGGCGTGGAGCCGCGCCGCGATCGGCGCACGGCCAAGCCCTGGTTCACGCTCGACTGCCTCGCAGCGGATCGGGGCAACACGTACTGCGCACAGTTCGGGCTTCTCGGCAAGGCCGTGGTGTGGGCCTCTCTCGGGTCGAGGTCTTCGGCAATCTTCGACCTGGACGGCGACGGCGACCTGGACATCGTGACCAACGAGTTCCACGACGGCCCGATGGTGCTGGTGAGCAACCTGACCGAGCGCACATCGGTCCGCTATCTCGTGGTGAAGCTCGTCGGCGCCTCGTCGAATCGCGACGGCCTGGGAGCGACGGTCACCGTGCGCGCCGCGGGCCGCTCGTACGTGAAGGTCCACGACGGACAGTCGGGCTATCTGTCACACAGCCTCATCCCGCTCTATTTCGGGCTGGCGGACGCCAAAGGCGTGGACGAGATCGCCGTTGCATGGCCCTCGGGCACGCAACAGGTGGTCGCAGGGCCAATCGCTGTCAACACCACGGTCGTTGTGACGGAACGCTGACATGTAGCCTACCCCTTTCACTTCCTGAAGATCGACTTCGGCAGCAGGGCGTGGATTCCCCTGGTGCCGTCGACGACCTGTGTGACGACGAGATCCATGGCGGTGCTGGCCAGCATGTAGGCGACGTCGCGGTCGAGTCCCTTCATTTCGACAAGCCAGTCCAACATTTCACGCGTGGCGATCTTCGTCGCCTCGTCCAGGTCAGTGTGGAGGCCCATCGTCATGAAATGCGTGCGCGTCTCGGCGCGCGGCTGCTTCAGCGGTCTGTTCTTGTGGAGGACGACATGAATCTCGCCTTTCAGTGACGTCTCGATCGCGGACAGGCAGACTTCGCCGTACCCCTGCGCCGCGTGTCCGTCGCCGATCGAAAGGAGTGCGCCGGGAACAAAGACCGGAAGGGAACGCCGAGCCCTTCGAAGTACAGGGGATTCCCGGAGGCGGTTTCCAGTTTCACGATATCGCCGGAATTGATCCGCAACACCGGCTTCAAGGATGCATCGAGGAAGCCTCGATGCACGGTTTGCGGCGATGCCTTCAGCTCATGAACCTTCGGCGCAGTCTGCGCCCCGAGATGTCCCGCGAAGACGAGCAGGCATGCCGCTACCACCGCGTTGACGCGTGTCATGGGAGTTCTCCTGTGATGTCGCGATACTACCCGAGCAGGACTGCCGCCGCGCCCCTGGAAGACAAGGTTGCCCGCCGTGGCGAGGACGCCGCCGCTCTCGGCCACAAGAAAGTCCACCGTCCACGCTGCGCGCCGCTGACCGGGTTCCACGCCACGAGGCGCCCCTTCGGCGGCGGCGGCATCAGACAGAGTTTCTGTGCTGCCGAATGTCGGTGCCGGCGCGGCGATTGATCCGCACGTAGAACCGCGCGAATGGCTCGACGGGAATCAGCCGGAGCACCGTGTCGCGGACGTAGCAGGCCAGAGGATTCCGCGTTCGCATGAGTCGCGCCGTGCGGCGCCCTTGCCCGAGCAACCTGGACGTCCTGGCCAATCGATCGCGTTCGTACGCCCTCAGGGCGCGTGCGACGTCGCCGTCGCCCGTGAGTGCCTTTCCCAGGGTGACGGCATCCGCCATCGCCTGCGCCGCGCCCTGCCCGGTGTGCGGCAGCACCGGGTGCGCGGCGTCTCCGAGGAGTGTCACCACGCCTCTTCCCCAGAACGGGATGGGATCGCGGTCGACGAGCTCGTCGTAGCGCAGATCGTCGGTCGCTGACGTCACCGCGCGAAACGTCGAATCGAATCGGGGCGACATGAGCGCCAGGATCGCCGCGGGATCCCGCATCGCGGGCGGCACCAGCTCGCGAGCCAGAGAGAGGAACCAGTAGATGCCGGTGTCGCTGGCGCGGACCAGCATGGATTCCACGCCACGCCCGAGGTAGTAGACGGCATCGAGATCACCGAGGTGACCGACGGCACCGTGCACCGCACCACGTACGGCCACGATGCCGCTCGACCTCGGTGGCGGTTCCGCTGGATGGATGGCCCGTCGAATGACCGAGCCCATGCCATCGGCGCCGATAAGCAGGTCGCCCTCGGCGAGGGCGCCATCGGCCACCTGCAGGGTCACGCGACTGTCGGTTGCGGCGAATCCCGTCACGTGGCGCTCAGATGTGATGGCGTCCATGCCGACCGCGTCGAGCAATGCGCCATGGAGCGCCGGCCGCAGCGTCACGATCAACGGGCCGCCCAGCGATCCGGGCAGCAGCTCGGCGCGCTTCAGGACAGTCCCGTCTATCCGGCGCAGCTCTCCGCGTCGAGGTTCGAAGCCGCGGGAGAGGACCACGTCCGCCACGCCAAGCTCGCGCAGCGACGCAATCGCGTTTGGCGCAAGCGCGAGGCCGAAGCCCAACTCGCGCGGGGACGAGGCCCGCTCGAAGATGCGAACACTCCATCCTGCCTGTCTCAACGCAAGGCCGGCCGAGAGGCCACCGATGCCGGCGCCGACAATCAGGGCGGTGCGGGTCAAGAGGTTGGCGCAGCGCCCACCACGCCCAGAACGCTGGTGGTCACCTCGTCACCGGTTCCCACGGTTCCTGGTGCTGCAACGACGGCGTACACGCCGGCGCACGGGAACTCACCCAGATCGCCGACCTGCAGCCGATTGTGGCGAACGAGCGTCCGAAGCACGTCGGGATCTCCGGGCAGATCCTCCTGTGCCAGGGTCGTCATGACGCATCGTGGATCGAGCAGCCTCACGGTGATCCGCGCCTCGTCACCCAGCCCGAGCCGGTGACCGACCCAGCCGTTCTCGACAAACCCGGGCTCCTCGGTTCTGACGATGATGTTCATGCGGAACCGGCGCGGCTCGAAGCGGCTCTGCGGCCCGAGCGCGTTCAACCGCGCGAGCGCGGACGTCGTCATGACCGACAAGGGAAAGACGTCGAAGAAGGCGCCAGCAGGGACCGGAGACTCCAGGCCGAGCGAGGCGAACAGCGCCGCGCCGAGCTTCTGCGCGACTACCGTGTCTCTGTTGCCTCCCGGGTCTGCCCCCTCGACGTCCGGGTGATACTGGTCGATAGTGAAGTCAGAGGGGGCAACTGTCGCCAGTTTGACATCCCGTTGCCAGTATGCCGAGAGCGTGCGGTCGATATCCCTGGAATCGCTGGTGACCGAGCTGCCGTCCCTGAGATGGATCCGCACGGGCGGCAGGCCGCCGTTCGTGCGCGGTGGTTCGGTGAACGCTGCACGACACGCGAGCAGGCCCGGAAACAGCTTCACGCTTTTTGCGCTCGCTACCTTGCCGGTCTCCGCGTCGATGAGCGCGTACGCCCGGTCCCCCAGTACCCCGTGGTCGGTGACGGCCACCTCCTGGAGCTGCTCGCCTTGCATGGACTTGACGGGGAATCTCCAGAGTGCTGCCACGGAACCGATTCTGGTGGTCATGACTTGTGCTCAGCCTCACCGCAGCAGGCGGCCCGCCCACACCGTAACACAGGCCGCGGACGGAGAGTGGACGCGAGAAGGTGCGCTGGCGAGAAGGACGCTTTGCCGGCCTGCGGCGTTGCGTGGTCTTCGTTACACCCAAACTTGAAACCGCGTCAGGATGCTGTAGTGTGAGGTGCACTGGAGGACACCTATGCAGCGCCTGGCGCTCGCCTGCACCCTGCTCGCCGGCACGGCCACCCTGGCTGGCTGGCAGGCGCCCGATCCCGCCTACAAGCCCCGCCGCATCAACAAGGCGATCGAGCTCCTCGCCGAGGGCCAGCCGATCTATTACACCCAAGTCGACGGCGGTGGCTACGAGGAGGGCAGGAAGCTCGCCTACACATGGGCCGACTACATCACCTACAACCTGGAACACGCGCCATTCGACATGACCGCGCTGCGGGCGTTCATGCAGGGACTGGCGGACGGCGGACCGACCAGGAGCGGCCACCGGACGCCGGCCGTGGTCGTGGCGCTCCCTGTCGGGGGCCTGGATGAATCGGTCCTGCGGGCGAACTACTGGATGGTCGAGCACGCGCTCGGATCGGGCGCGCACGGCGTGCTCCTGGTCCACGCGCGGGCGCCCGCCGCGGCGCGGGTCCTCGTCCAGGCCGCCCGCTACCCGCACGCGCCGCCAGCGCCCGGCATCGGCGAGGGGCTGCGCGGCAGCGGGGGGCAGGGATTCGCGGCCCGGATCTGGGGCGTCCCGAGCGCGGAGTATCAGCGGCGGGCCGACCCTTGGCCGCTCAATCCCAACGGCGAAATCCTGCTCGGTCTGAAGATCGAGGATCGACACGCCCTCGAGCAGGCGGAGGCCAGTGCCGCGGTGCCCGGCATCGGCTTCGCCGAATGGGGACCGGGCGACATGAGCCTGTCGTTCAACCTCGCCCCGGGGTCGACGGTGCTCGCCGACGCCCGCGCGCGCGTGTTCGCGGCCACGACGAAGGCAAAGATCGCCTTCCTCAATGCGGTGGACGCGAAGACCATCGAGCCGATGATTGACGAAGGCGTACGGATCTTCGCCGGCGCCGGGCCCGAGGTCGCCGATCGCGGTCGTCGCTACTCGAAGCGCCGCATGCCCTGGTAGCCGGCCGGATCGGCTGCTCTCCTTGACACTCTAGGAGAAGCGGTGGTAGCTTCTCCAAGATTGTCTAGGAGGACTGGATGGGCAAGGGGCTCGACCTGCTGCAGGGCACGCTCGACATGCTTATTCTCAAGGCCGTCTCGCTCGGTCCGCTGCACGGCTACGGTGTCCTGCTGCGCATCCAGCAGATCTCGAACGACCGTCTCGCGATCCAGCAGGGCTCGCTTTATCCCGCCCTCTACCGGCTCGAGCACCGCGGCCTCGTCACGAGCGAATGGGGCGAGTCGGAGAACAAGCGCAAGGCGAAGTACTACCGGCTGACCGCGGCCGGCCGGCGCCGGCTCCAGGCAGAGACACGCAACTGGCAGCAGATGGCCGCGGTCATCAACGGGATCCTCGGCGCCCGGGCCGAGCAGGCATGAGCGCCATCGCGCGGCTGCTGTCGTGGGCTCGATCCGTCCTCGGCCGCTCCCGGCTGGAGCGGGAGATGAAGGACGAGCTCCAGGCCCATCTTGTTCTCCGCGAGGATGATCTTACGCGGGCCGGGCGATCGGCGGCCGAGGCCCGTCGCCTGGCCCGCCTCGAGCTCGGCTCCCTCGAGGGCATGAAGGAGGAGATGCGCGCGGCTCTCGGCGTGCGCCTGCTCGACGGGCTGCGCGGGAATCTCCGCTACGCCTTTCGCGTGCTGCGACGTGCACCCGGGTTCTCGACGGCGGTGATCCTGACGCTGGCGTTGGGCATCGGCGCGAATACCGCCGTGTTCTCGGTGATCAACGCCGTCCTGCTGCGCTCGCTGCCGTTTCCCGACGCCGATCGCCTCGTTCGCCTCAATCAGACGCAGGAGCGGCGCTCGGAGACCGGTATCGCCCCGATCCGCCTCGAGGACTGGAACGAACTGACCTCCACGTTCGAGGCGATGACCGGCTACTTCGCCGAGGACGTGTCCGAGACGTCCGGGGACCTGCCCGAGCAGGTCCGGCGGGCGTCGGTGGCGCCGCGCTTTTTC
>CAZCEL010000066.1:13068-14452 GCA_964497175.1 uncultured Bifidobacteriaceae bacterium | reverse complement strand
GCTACGGCTTCGACAACAACGCGGACTTTCTCACGGTGTCGCCGGGGCTCATGGAGCGCTATCTGCTGGCCGCACGCAAAGTGGCTCGCCTGGCCGTTGGCGATCCGGCGGCAGTGCCCTCCGTCGAGACGTTCACGGTGTCCAGGCTGCTCACCCAGGACGATCGTGCCAGCGAGGATCTCCCGCTTGGCTCGCGTGGCGGCCTGTCGATCCGTCATCACTTTCCAATCGATGCCGAGTACGCGATCCGCGTCCGAGTGCAGGGCACTACCGCGCGAAGGCCTGGTGAGCAGCTGGACGTGCGGGTCGATGGCGAACGGGTGAAAGTGCTCACCGTCGGCGGACGGGCGGGTGCGCTGGCGGGCGACGAGGCTGGAGGGGCCAGCCCGGCGCTCGAGGTCCGTGTCGCCGTGAAAGCCGGTCCCCACCTCGTCGGGGTGAGCCTGCCGAGAAAGACGACGGTACCAGAGGGCGTCGGGCCGGCGCGGCTCCCCGTTGGCAGCATCAGTTTCCGGGCCGATGGCATTGCCGCCATCGAGATTGAAGGTCCCTTCTCCGCAGACGGCTCCGGGGATACGCCGAGCCGCCGCCGGATCTTCTCGTGCCGGCCCTCGCGGGCTCAGGACGAGGAGCGGTGTGCCAGTGCGATTCTCTCGGCGCTGGCCCGGCGGGCGTATCGGCGGAGGGTCGAGACCCGCGACGTCGGCACGCTCCTCGGCTTCTTCAGGGCCGGACGTTCCGACGGATTCGACGCCGGCATCCGGACCGCGCTCGAGCGGATGCTCGTCGACCCGGAGTTTCTGTTCAGGGTGGAGCGCGACGCGGGTGGCCTTCGTGCCGGGGCGCACGCGGTCAGCGATCTCGATCTGGCGTCCCGGCTGTCCTTCTTTCTCTGGAGCAGCATCCCCGACGGTGAGCTGCTCGACGTGGCCGAGCGTGGCAAGCTCCGGGACGGGTTGGATGAGCAGGTGCGCCGGATGCTCGCCGACTCCCGCTCCGGTGCGCTTGTGGGCAACTTCGCCGCGCAGTGGCTGCATCTGCGCAACATGAGGGCAATCGCGCCCGATAGCAACATCTTTCCCGAGTTCGACGACAACCTGCGCGAGGCCTTTCAGCGCGAGACCGAGCTGTTCCTGGAAAGCCAGCTCCGCGAGGACCGCAGCCTCATCGACCTGCTGACGGCCAACTACACGTTCGTCAACGAGCGGCTCGCGAGGCACTACGGGATTCCCAACGTGTACGGCAGTCACTTCCGGCGAGTGACGTTCGACAGCCCGGTGCGAGGAGGGCTGCTCGGACAGGGCAGCATCCTGACGGTCACCTCGTACGCCACGCGGACCTCGCCGGTCGTCCGCGGGAAGTGGCTGCTCGAGAACATTCTTGG
>CAZCEL010000066.1:0-13058 GCA_964497175.1 uncultured Bifidobacteriaceae bacterium | reverse complement strand
TGGTGCACCGCCGCCACCGCCGCCGGCGAATGTGCCGCCGCTGCCTGAGAACGTCGCGGGCGGCGGCACGCTGACGGTCCGCGAGCGGATGGAACAGCACCGCGCGAACCCGGTGTGCGCGAGCTGCCACTCGCGGATGGATCCACTGGGGTTCGCACTGGAAAATTTCGACGCCATCGGCAAATGGCGGGACGCCGATGACGACGGTACGCCAATCGACGCGTCCGGAGTCCTCCCTGACGGCACGAGCTTCCGTGGTCCTGGCGAGCTCAGGGATGTGCTGGTGGCCGAGCGCGGGGAGTTTGCGATGACCGTGACAGAGAAACTGCTGACGTACGCGCTCGGCCGGGGAGTGGACGCTGTCGATCGGCCGGCACTTCGCGCGATCGTGCGCGGGGCTGCCACGCACGACTACAAATGGTCCGCGATAATTGCGGGAATTGTCAGGAGCACACCGTTTCAGATGCGAAGGGTGGGAGAGACCCGTCATGTTGATCACTAGAATGGCGCTGCCGAGGCGAACATTTCTGCGGGGACTGGGCGCGACGGTGGCGCTGCCGCTGCTCGACGCGATGGTGCCCGCGCTGTCGGCTCTGGCGGCGCGCCCGAGGATCCGCCTTGGCCTGGTGTACGTGCCGCACGGCGCCGTCATGGATCGGTGGACGCCTGTGAGCGAGGGTCCGGGCTTCGAGCTATCGCCTATACTCCAGCCTCTGGCGCCGTTTCGCGATCGTCTGGTCGTAGTGTCGGGTCTCGACAACAAACCCGCGCTTGCGCTGCAGGGAGAGCCTGCGGGCGGGCACGGGCGGATCGGCGGGGCGTTCCTCACCGGGGTTCACGCGAAGCCGACTGAAGGCGCCGACTTCAGGGCGGGCATCTCGATCGATCAAATCGCGGCTGGCCGGCTTGGCGAGCAGACCGAGCTGGCCTCGCTCGAGCTGGGCCTCGAATCGACCGACCTGGCCGGCGCCTGTGACGTCGGCTTCAGCTGCGCCTACGTCAACACGCTGTGCTGGCGGGGCCCGACCTCGCCCTTGCCAATGGAAAACAATCCCAGGGCCGTGTTCGAGCGCCTGTTCGGCGACAGCGCCAGCACCGACCCGCGGGTGCGGCTCGACCGGATGCGGAAGGATCGGAGCATTCTCGACTCGATCACCGAGAAGGTCGCGGACCTCCGGCGGGTCGTCGGGCCGGCCGATCAGGCGAAGCTCGGGGAATACCTCGACGCCGTCCGCGACATCGAGCGTCGGATCGAGCGAGCCGAAGCGCAGAACGCTCGCGAGCTGCCTGCCGTCACCGCTCCCTCCGGCGGCATTCCCTCATCCTTCGAGCAGTACGCCAGGCTGATGTTCGATCTACAGCTGCTGGCGTACCAGAGCGATCGGACTCGCGTGATCACCTTCATGATCGGCAAGGAGCTGAGTGGCCGGACCTACCCGGAGCTCGGCGTGCCCGAGCAGCACCATCCGCTGTCGCATCACCAGAATGACCCGGCGAAGCTCGAGAAGCTGAGCCGTGTCAATGTCTTTCACCTCGGGCTGTTTGCCTATTACCTGGACAGGCTCTCGTCGACACCCGACGGCGAGAGCAGCCTGCTCGACCAGGCGCTCATCATCTACGGCAGCGGCATGGGTGACAGCAATCTGCACGATCCGAGAAACCTGCCGATCCTCGTCGCGGGCGGCGCCGCCGGGCAGATTCGGGGAGGACGGCACCTCCGATACCCCAAGGAGACGCCGCTGACGAACCTCTACATGACCGTGCTCGACAAGGTCGGGGTGCCCGTGGAACAGGTGGGCGACAGCAGCGGACAGATCGCCCACCTGTCTGGGGTCTGAGAACATGTCGGGCCTGCGCGCCCTCCTCCTCGCAGCCGCCGCGACGGCAGGTCTCCCTGGCGGAGGCGCGAGCGTGGGCCTGCAGGCCGCCCATCCACAAGGAGCCGTGTCCGCGACGCGTACGCCGCGGACGGCGCCGACCGGTGCGGAAACGGCGTCGGCTTCGCGCGCCGTTCTCGACCGCTACTGTGTGACGTGCCACAACAGGCAGCTCCGCACCGCCGGCCTGACGTTGGACACCATGAGCCTCGAGCGGGTCGGCGAGGCGGCGCCGGCCTGGGAGAAAGTGGTGCGGAAGCTCCGCACGGGCACGATGCCGCCAGTTGGACGGCCGCGACCTGACCGCTCGACCTACGACACCCTCGCCACCTGGCTCGAGGCGGCACTGGACCGGCATAGCGCGTCGGCGCTCAATCCCGGACGGCCGGCTATTCATCGCCTCAACCGTGCCGAGTACACCAACGTCGTCCGCGACCTGCTCGGCCTCGAGATCGACGCCCGTGCGCTGTTGCCGGCCGATGACACCGCGTACGGCTTCGACAACAACGCGGACGTGCTGACGCTCTCACCCCTGCTGCTGGAGCGCTACATGTCGGCGGCTCGGAAGATCAGCCGCCTGGCTCTTGGCGATCCGACGTTGCGCCCATCGGTTGAGAGCTACACCGTCTCGCGATATCTCGTGCAGGACGATCGGGCCGGCGAGGACCTTCCCTTTGGCACGCGGGGCGGCCTCGCGATGCGCCACAGCTTCCCGCTCGACGGCCAGTACGTCATCAGTGTCCATCTGCAGCGGCGCCGGTCACGGGAACCACAGGAGCTCGAGCTGCGCGTTGACGGCGTGCGCGTGGGGACCTTCACGATTGCCAACGAGTCCGGGGCGCCGAGGTCCCAGGACGCCGCCGACACGCCGCCCGCCGACCCGCGCCTGGAAGCGCGTGTCACGCTCACGGCCGGTCAGCATCTGATTGGCGCGGCGCTCGTGCAACGGACATCGGCGGCCGAGGGGACAGCGCCGTCACAGCTGCCGGTCGGCAACATCAGCTTTGCGGGTCGACGGGGTGCGGAAACGAGCGTCGAGCGCATCGACATCGACGGCCCATACAACGGCAGAACGCCCGCGGATTCGTCCAGCCGACGCAGGATTCTCATCTGCCGTCCCAGCGCCGAAGGCAACGACGAGGCCTGCGCCCGGCGCGTCCTGAGCGCTCTCGCCCGGCGCGCGTACCGCCGGCCGGTGACCGATCGCGATCTCGAGCGCCTCCTGGTCTTCTACGCGGCCGGGAAAGCGATTGGCGGATTCGACGCGGGCATCCGGAGCGCGCTCGAGCGCGTCCTGGTCGATCCGCAGTTCCTGTTCCGCATCGAGCGCGATCCCTCGACCGTTGCTCCCGGCACGCCCTACCGGGTGAGCGACGTCGAACTGGCGGCCCGGCTGTCGTTCTTTCTCTGGAGCAGCATGCCCGACGAGGAGCTGCTCGATCTGGCGGCGCGTGGCACCCTCCATCAGCCGCCGATCCTCGATCGGCAGGTCAGGCGGATGCTCGCCGATGCCCGCTCGTCGGCGCTCGTGAGCAATTTCGCGATGCAGTGGCTGCACCTGCGCAATCTACCGGCCCTCGCACCGGACGTGAACGCGTTCCCCGCGTTCGACGACAACCTCCGCCAGGCGCTCCTGAGGGAGACGGAGCTCTTTCTCGAGAGCCAGATGCGCGAGGATCGGAGTGTGGCCGACCTGCTCAGTGCCAACTACACCTTCGTGAACGAACGGCTGGCCCGGCACTACGGCCTGCCGCACGTGTATGGCAGCCACTTCCGGCGCGTCACCTATCCCGACGGCAGACGGGCGGGACTGCTCGGTCATGGCAGCATCCTCGCCGTCACCTCGTACGCCACGCGCACCTCGCCGGTCGTTCGCGGCAAGTGGCTGCTCGAGAACATCCTCGGTGCGCCGCCTCCCGCGCCTCCCCCTAACGTCCCGAACCTGCCAGAGCGCGGAGTCGATGGCAGGACCTCGTCGGTGCGCGAACGGCTGGAGCAGCACCGCAGCAATCCGGTGTGCGCAAGCTGTCACGCGCAGATGGACCCACTGGGATTCGCCCTCGAGAATTTCGACGCCATCGGACGCTGGCGGACTGTGGGCGAAGGAGACAGCGCCATCGATGCGACCGGCGCTCTTCCGGACGGTGCGCGGTTCGAGGGCCCCGAGGAGCTCCGCACGCTGCTGCTGGCACGCCGCGAAAACTTTGTGACCACGGTCGTCGACAAGCTGCTAACCTACGGCCTGGGCCGGGGAGTGGAGTACTACGACATGCCCGCCATCCGG
Source organism: uncultured Bifidobacteriaceae bacterium (assembly GCA_964497175.1). GTDB lineage: Bacteria > Acidobacteriota > Vicinamibacteria > Vicinamibacterales > CAVVIG01 > CAZCEL01. The sequence continues at coordinate 8,897 of CAZCEL010000066.1, read as the reverse complement.
AAGATTCGCCGCGACTCGGCGGCCAGCGACTTCCGCTGGTCGTCGCTCATCGCGGGCATCGTCAGGAGCGCACCGTTTCAGATGAGGCGGGCCGGGGACTAGGGCACTGCCCGCCGCGAGGACCACATCATGTTCATCGCCAAATTGGCTCTGCCGCGGCGGACGTTCCTGCGTGGGGTGGGCGCGACGCTGGCCCTGCCGCTGCTCGACAGTATGGTGCCCGCGCTCACGCCTGTGCTGAAGTCGGCAGCCCGACCGGTATCTCGCCTGGGGATCATCTACGTGCCGATGGGCGCGGTCATGAGCAACTGGACGCCCGCGGCGGAGGGCCCCGGCTTCGAGATGACCCGCATCCTGGAGCCGCTGACGAGGTTTCGCAGCCGGCTGCTGGTGTTGACCGGGCTCGACAACGAGCCGGCCGTCGCGCGGCTGGGTGAGCCGGCCGGCGGACACGGCCGCATTGGCGGCGCGTTCCTGACGGGCGTGCACGCCAAGCCGACCGAGGGCGCCGACTTCGAGGCCGGCGTGTCGATCGATCAGATAGCGGCGCGACATCTGGGCGAACACACGCAGTTGTCGTCGCTCGAGCTGGGGCTCGAGGTCTCGGGCCTGGCCGGCGCCTGCGACGTGGGCTACAGCTGCGCGTACGTCAATACCCTCTGCTGGCGGAGTCCCACCTCGCCGCTTCCGATGGAGAACAATCCACGCGCCGTGTTCGAGCGGCTCTTCGGGGACAGCGACACCACGGACGCCTCTGCCCGGCGGGACCGCATCGAGCGGGACAGGAGCATCCTCGATTCGGTCACCGAAACGGTGAGCGATCTCCAGGCGTCGCTCGGAGGCCGCGACCGCGCGAAGCTGGCCGAATATCTCGACGCGATACGTGACGTCGAGCGCCGAATCCAGAAGGCCGAGGCGCAGAGTGCCCGCGAGCTCCCCGCCGTGGAACGGCCGACAGGAGCCGCCGCCGCATCGTTCGAGGAGTACGCCAAGGTGATGTTCGACCTGCAGGCGCTCGCCTACCAGTCCGATCTGACGCGTGTCATGACCTTCATGATCGGCAAGGAGCTGAGCAGCCGGACCTATCCCGAAATCGGCGTACCCGATCAGCATCATCCCCTGTCGCACCACCAGAACGACCCGGCGAAGCTGGAGCGGCTGACGAAGATCAACACATTCCACACGTCGCTGTTCAGCTACTACTTGAGCCGACTGGAGTCGATTCAGGACGGCGAGGGATCGCTCCTCGACCACGTGCTGCTGATGTACGGGAGCGGGATGAGCAACAGCAACCTGCACATCCCGCACAAGCTGCCGATTCTCGTCGTGGGCGGACGCGAGTACGTCGCCGGCGGCCGGCACCTCAGGTTCGCCGACGGCACGCCGCTGACCAACCTGTATCTGACCATGCTGAACAAGGTGGGCGTGCCGGTGGAGCGAGTAGGCGACAGCACGCGCCAGTTCGCCGAGCTGTCGGGGGTGTAGGGGTCAGCGCTGCCGGCGCCCCACGAGGTCGGAGCGGCAGGGAATGTTGGCGCAGAGCGTGCGCCCATCGGGCAGTGACACGTCGCGGCCGTTCGCCACGGTCCCGCCGGTCCTCGACTGAAACCCCTCGATGACGACCCTCATGCCTGGCACGAGGGAGTCGTGACGCCATCCTCGTCGCATGAGCGCCTCAGGTGCTGCCGCCTGAACGGCCCAATCGGTCTCGCTGCCATCGGGGCCGCCGACCTTCACGTGGATCCAGGCGTGCGGGTTGACCCACACGATCTTCGTCACCACGCCGTCGAGCGTGACGGGCTTCCTCGAGTCGAACTCAGTCTGAAATCCGTGGTGCGCGTCCACCGGGGCGGGGCCGAGGCAGATGAGCACAGCCATGCCGTGAACAAGGGACACAGATTGACGCATGCGTGCTCGTCGCCCTGGCAGGGTTCCAGTTGCGCAGGGCCTATCCCGGCGCGATGTCGCCCCCTGCAAGCCGCAGGACGGCCGGCTAACGCCGGCCGGGCGCAGTCGAGGACGTGGACGCCGCCAGGGCCTGCAGCTGTCGCTCGGTCCTGAACTGCATCCGGGCGATGCGGCTCGTACGGCAGCAAGGCACCCAGACATCGCCCCGGATGTCGTCCACGGCGATGTTCCGCGGCTCGCAGCCGAGGCTGGGCAGCTGATACACGGTCCACCGCTCCTGTTTCGGATCGAACTTGACGACCCGATCGTCGGTCATGAGGTTCGCCCACACCTGGTGGTTCTTGTCGACGACCGCGAAGTACGGGTGCCCGGGAAGCGGCAGCGGGTAGTACTTCGTCTGGTGCGTGCGGATGTTGATGCTGGCGAGATTCATGCCCAGGTAGTTGGGCACCCAGACGGTATCGCCGTTCTTGTCGGCGCCCAGCCTGCGCGGCGCCTCCGCACCGGGCACCGAGTTGATGCCGCCCCAGTTGAGCGCGCCGGCCGCTTCGTAGAAGTCGCGATCGGCCGGCGTGGACACTTCGCGCCGGGCGTTGGATTCCGGCGACTGCATGATGAACTCGATCGACTTGCCCGTCTTGATATCGCCCTTGACCACACGGTCGGCGTTGAACTGGCTCCACCAGCCGTTGCCGTCAGCATCACCGGTCATGCCGTAGGTGAACCCGTCGGCCGGGGTGGCGTTCTGGAAGTGTTTCCACTTCTTCGTCTCAGGGTCGAACCAGATGGATCCATACCGCGTTCCGCTCCAGATCTTCCCCTTCCCGTCGGAGTCGACCGTCACGCTCGCGCCGCTGCCCATGCCCCTGGGCGGCGTGAAGAGCTCGATCGTCTCGGTGGAGGGATCGATGCGGCCGAGACTGCCGTTGGTGTCGAACCAGAGGATGCCCTTCTGATCGCGGCCGATGCCGTGCGACGAACGTGCGCGCGTGCCGTCGGGGCCCACCACCTTGAATCCGGTGATCTGGCCGGTGGCCGTCGTGAGCTTCGACACCGTGCGGTTCACGTTGCCCGCCGATTGCGTCAGCCACGCGTTGCCGCTGTTGTCCACGATGAGGTCATGCACCATGCCCATGGAGCCGTGATTGCCCGAGGCGGGACCCTCCGACCAGTCGCTGCCGTGGCTCCATGCCAGCTCCTCGGCGCGATCGAGTGGCAGGTCGTACTCGGTGATCACCACCCGCGCCGCATCGCCCCGGGGACGAGGCTGCACCTTGAAGCTCAGCTGGGGAGAACCGGGGCCGCGCACCTTCGCAAGCCATGCGGCCAGCTCGCGTTTGTGAAAGGCGATGGTCGTGTCGCGATAGATGCCGCCGCCGCGCTCGTAGTCGCCCGGCGCGGGCCGCTCAGCGCCACGCCAGCCTACATAGGTCGCCTGCTCCATCAGATCGAGGATGGCGAGCCAGCCCTGCTCGTCGAACCGGTTGTGCAGCGCCACGCTGGGCGAGTGGCATTCGGTGCAGTTGACGCGGAAGATCTCCTTCATCCGGCGATCCTCGCGCGTCGTGCCCGGAAGCGCGTCGAGCCATTCCGCGCCGGAGAGCTGCGCGCTGAAGTCCGCGACCGGCTGCAGGTTCAGAGACTGCGCGACCGCGCCCGACGGCGCGATCGTCACGTCGGCCGACGAGGTCGCAAACCCCACGGCCTGCGCCCACACCCTGTATTGACCGCCCTCCAGCTTGGGGAAGAAGTACCGACCCTGTTCGTCGGTGAAGACGGTCGTCGTGAACGTCCTGCCCACTGCCCGCGCGGACACGGCCACTCCCTCGAGGGCCTGGACGCCAGCCTGGCGAATCGTGCCGGTCAGGCTGGGCTGGCTGTCAGCGCCACCCTGCGGTGGCGCGGCAGCGAGGGAAAACCCGAACACCGGGAGAGCGAGCACGATGCCGGCTGCCAGGACCCTGTGTGATCTCACAGCGCCTCCTCCTTCACTCGCGCGTGCTTGGACTCCTGCATGACTACCGAGGCCCCGTTCGCGGCCGTTGATCGGGCGTCACGGTTTTCAGAAACGACACGATCTGATCGATCTGCCCCGACTGCAGCGCGTGGCGGAAGCCCGGCATCCGGCGTGAACCCTGCTCGATCGTCTGCCGCGCCGCCGCCTCCCGGCTCGCGCTGAATGTCTCGCGGTCCAGCCACGGGCCCTGGATCCGGCCCTGACCGACCGGATCGTGACAGAGGCCGCACCGCTGGACGAACAACCGCCGCCCGGTCAGCGCGTCCTCCGGTAGCGCCGGTGGCGTTGCCAGCGCCCGCATGTCGTATTCCTTGCGAACGACCGTCGGCGTGGACTGACCGCCCTGACCGGGTGGGGCGTCTTGCGCCTGGAGCACCGCCATCGCCAACACGAACGCGAACGTCATGGGATGTTCCTGCTCATCCTACCGCCGCAAGAGCGCCTTTGTGTCGCGCAATGTATCAGCCTGCTCCTCTAGCGCCGGTCGAGCGCGAGCGCAATCAGCCCCGACGAGCTGCCAGTGCCGTAGGCGAGGACGATGTACTGCCTGCCGCCCGCCATGTACGTCATCGGCGTCCCGGTCGGCGATACGTCGAGATCCACAGAATGGACCATGGCTCCGCTCGCCTTGTCGAAGGCGACGAGCGCAGCTGTAGGCGCTTCGCGTGGTCGGCCCGCCGCGTCGGCCTTCTGGGCAGCCGCAATCGCTGCCGGGCCCAGCACGAGGTCAGGCGCTTCGTTGCCGCGAAGGCCGAGGAACAGCAGCGTCTTTGTCACCAGAGGCCCGGTGTACGCCCCTCCTCCGAGCGGCCCCGGATCGGCCGCACCCAGGCTGATGACTCTCTGTCGAGGACCATCTCCGAGGGGCACCATCCATGCGTGCGTGCCGGTGTTGAGGTTGATCGCGGTCAGGCGCACGTACGGCGGCTTGAAGAGCGGCAGTCCCTGCGGACCCCGAAGGGCGCTCGCGCCGCCGCGATACGCGAGGTCGGATGTCTTCGGGTCCCCCTGCGTCACGGCCACGACGGTCGCGCTGGTCCGCGACGGGACGTACAGGATTCCGGTCTCCGGATCGACAGCGCCGCCGTGCCAGTTGGCGCCGCCGCCCGCGCCGGGCAGCAGGATCGTGCCCTGCTTCCCGTTCCCAACGAGCGAGGGGGGCTCGAAGATCGGACCGTGCACGTAGCCGCTGAGGATCTCGACGGCCTCCTGACGCAGCTCGGGCGTGAAGTCGATGAGGTCGTCGGTCGTCACGCCCTGTCGATCGAAGGCGGGCGGCTTGGTCGGAAACGGCTGCGTCGGTGAGTACCACTCGCCCGGCACCGAGCCCCTCGGCACGGGCCGCTCCTCGATTGGCCAAACCGGCTGACCGGTCACTCGATCGAACACGTACGTGAACGCCTGCTTGGTCACGACGGCCACGGCCTTGATCGGCCGGCCGTCGACCATCACATCGACGAGCAGCGGAGCGGCTGTCGCGTCGTAGTCCCACAAGCCGTGATGGATGAATTGAAAGTGCCAGACGCGCCTGCCGGTCTTCGCATCGAGACAGACGATGCTCTCGGCAAAGAGATTGCCGCCCTTGCGGTGCCCGCCGTAATAATCGTTGGTCGGTGTGCCAAGAGGAACGTAGACGTAGCCGAGCTCGGGATCGGCGGTGAGCATCCCCCACGGATTGGCAGCCCCGGTGTACTGCCACGATCCTTCCAGCCACGTGTCGTTGCCGAATTCTCCCTCCTGCGGAACCGTGTGGAACTGCCAGAGCTCTCGGCCCGTGCGAACGTCAAAGCCGCGCACATCCCCCGGCGGGGCGAGCTGGTATCGCGGTCCGTCGCTCACCACCGGCCCGACAATCACGACATCGCCGACGACGATGGGTGCCGACATGAGCTGGTAGTCGGCCCGAGGCACCGGGCGTCGCAGCCCCTTGGTCGCGTCCACGGCGCCTCGCACGCCGAACTGGTCGACCGGCCGGCCGGTCCGAGCATCGACGGCCCAGAGGTGCGCGTCGCCGGTCGGGAGGAAGATGCGGGCGCTCTTGCCGTCCGACCAATAGGCGACGCCCCGGGAGTTGTACCCGGTGTTGGCCGGCCGCTCGCGTCGCCACGCCTCCGGGTCGAAGGTCCACAATCTCTTGCCGGTCGCCGCGTCGATAGCCGCCGCCTGACTCATCGACGTCTTGATGTACAGCACGCCGTTCACCATGACGGGCGTGGACTTGAACGCTGCGGGGAACGAAGGCAGGGCGCCGCGATTGGCCGCGACGATCGCGTTGTCGGGGGAGTCCCAGCGCCAGGCCACGCGGAGCTGCTTGACGTTGCTGGAACTGATCTGGTCGAGCGGCGAGTACTTCGTGCTGCCGTAATCGCCGCCGTAGGCGGGCCATTGTCCCGCGGGCGCGCCACGCTGGGCTGCGCCCGCACTGGACAAGAGTGCGACCACGAACAGGAGAGGAATCGACAGGCGCCGCATACGACCTCCTCGAGTTCTGAGCGGTCAGCGGTCAGCGATCAGCGATCAGCCGTCGGCGTTCAGCGCTCAGCCAGCGGTGCTTTCGCTGCTGACAGCTGATGGCTGACAGCTGACGTCAGCGTTCAACCTTCAGCGCTCAGCCAGCGGTACTTTCGCTGCTGACAGCTGATGGCTGACAGCTGATGGCTGACAATGACAGACAGGCGTGACTCTACGGCAGGCCGAGCAGCGCGTCAATGCGGTGGCGCCGAGGCTTCCGCCCTGTGCTACCATCCGGCTCGGCGTCGGAAGGAGACCACAGATTGCACTGCAGGTGTCTTGCGACCTGGACGCTGCTGGTCGCTGCCGCTGTCAGCCTTGATGCGGCGAGGCCCGATCGCCGGCTGCCTGACGCGGCGAAGCGGCGCGACTGGGTCGCCGTACGTGCGCTGCTCGAGAGGGGCGCCGAGGCTGACACGCGCCACCCCGACGGCACGACGTCGCTGCACTGGGCGGCGCATTGGGATGAGGCCGATACGGCGCGCCTGCTGATTCGCCACGGCGCGGATCCCAATGCCGCCAGCGACCTCGGCGTGACACCGCTGTCGCTCGCCTGCACCAACGGGAGCCCGGTGATGACCGACCTGCTGCTCGAGGCCGGCGCCCATCCGGATCTCTCGCTCGGTACGGGAGCGACGCCCTTGATGACTGCGGCCCGGACCGGCAATCTGCGAGTCGTTCGTGCCCTCCTGCAGCGCGGCGCGAGCGTGGCCGGCAAGGAACCTGGCCAGAACCAGACGGCGCTCATGTGGGCGATCTCGGAACGGCACGCCGAGGTCGTCCGCACGCTCATCGACCATGGTGCCGACGTGGAGGCGCGCACCACGAGTGGGTTTACGCCGCTGCTGTTTGCCGCGCGCGAAGGGAGCGTCGACATCGCCAGCATGCTCCTCGCATCGGGCGCCGCCGTGAACCACGTCGCGGCGGACGGGACCAGCGCGCTGCTGGTTGCGACGGTGCGGGGGCACGTGGCCCTTGCGAGGTGGCTCCTGGATCGGGGCGCGGATCCGAATTCGGGCGGAGCCGGCTACACGCCCCTGCATTGGGCGGCCGGCTCGTGGGAAACCGAGCTCACCGGCCCACGCGGGATCTCGACGGAGCGTGACCCCGAATGGAGCGCCCTTCGCGGCCCTGCAGTCGGGCGACTGGACCTCATCGGGGCCCTTCTCACGCGCGGCGCCGACGTCGACGCGCAGATCACGAAGGCGCCGCCGCGTGTCGGGTTCAGCGTCTTTCCGGTGGCAAGCTTGACTGGCGCCACACCGTTCTTTCTGGCGGCCATGTCGGGCCAGCCCGACGTGATGCGGCTGCTGGCGCGCGCGGGCGCGGACACCCGCCGGGGCACCAGGAACGGCACGACGCCGCTGATGGCCGCGTCGGGCGTCGGGCGCGTGCTTGCGGAGACGCGCGTCACCGCCAGAGGGTCGCTCGAGGCCGCGGTGGTCGCGGCGGAGTTCGGCGGCGACATCAACGCCGCCAACGCCGCCGGCGACACCGCGCTGCACGGCGCTGCGCACATCCGAGCGGACGCGCTCGTGCAGTTTCTGGCCGACAAGGGTGCGGCGCTGAGCGTTCGGAACCGCCGCGGCGAGACGCCCCTGATGGTGGCCGAGCGGACGATCGCCGCCGGCAGCGCGCCGGTGTTCATGCGCACGAGCACCGGCGACTTGTTGAGGAAGCTAGGTGCCCAGTGAGAACTATCGACGTGTCCAGCAACGCGGCGTTGGCAGCCGTGTCGATTCTGCTGGTATCCGGGGTGTCGACCGCGCAAACCGATCGCCGGCTCGTTGAGGCCGTCAGGCAGCGTGACGCGGCGGCGGCGCGCAGTCTCGTGAACCGTCGCGCGGACGTCAACGTGGCGGAGCCGGACGGGGCCACCGCCCTCCACTGGGCCGCGCATTGGGACGACCTTGACACGGCCGACCTCCTGATTCGTGCCGGTGCCCTCATCGACGCCGCCAACGATCACGGCGTCACACCCATTGCCCTCGCGAGCCTGAACGGCAGCGTTGCGATGGTCACGCGACTGCTCGAGGCGGGCGCCAGTCCCAATGCCGCCCGCTCGACGGGCGAGACGCCCCTCATGACAGCCGCTCGCACGGGGGTCGTCGCCGTCGTCCAGGCGCTCGTGTCGCGCGGCGCAGACGTGGACGCGCGGGAGTCCACCGGGCAGCAGACGTCGCTCATGTGGGCTGTCGCCGAGAAGCATCCCCTGGTCGTGCGCGCGCTGATCGATGCGGGTGCCGACATCCGAGCGCGGTCGAAGGGTGGCTTCACGCCCTTGCTCTTTGCCGCGCGCGCCGGCGATATCGAGTCGGCTGCGGCGCTGCTGGCCGCGGGCGCCGACGTGAACGAGACCGCGCCCGACGGCATGAGCGCACTCGTCGTCGCCACGGTGCGCGGTCACGCCGCGCTCGCGACGCTGCTGCTCGAGCGCGGCGCCGATCCGAACCGGGGCGAG
>CAZCEL010000065.1:0-14469 GCA_964497175.1 uncultured Bifidobacteriaceae bacterium | reverse complement strand
TCGCCTCGCGCTTGAAGTAGTCGCCGAAGGAGAAGTTGCCGAGCATCTCGAAGAACGTGTGGTGGCGAAGCGAGGGACCGACCGTGTCCAGGTCGTTGTGCTTGCCGCTGACGCGCATGACCTTCTGCGAGGTGGCGGCTCTCGTGTACTCACGCCTGTCCCGCCCCAGGAACACGTCCTTGAACTGATTCATGCCGGCGTTGGTGAAGAGCAGCGTCGGATCGTCGCCGGGCACGAGCGGCGAGCTCGGCACGATCCGGTGGCCGTTCTGCCTGAAGAACTCGAGAAACGACGCGCGGATCTCGTTGGAGGTCATCGAAGAACATTCAATCACGAAAGACCGCGTCAGTCATCGGTGCCAGCGTCCGATCGGAGCGTCCGCAGATGGGCCATCACCCGATCGGGCTCGAATCCCTGCCTGACCAGGTAGCGGTAGAGCTTACCGAGATCGCGGTCAGTGGCGACCGAGCCGCGTCCGCGCAGGCGCTTCCGTGCAGCTGCCGCAATGAGTGCCGAGTCGTCGATCGAGGAAAACGCCTCGTCCACGGTGCGGCGGGCCGTGTGCAGGGCAATGCCGGCGCGCTCGATTTCGCGAAGCACCCGCAGCCTGCCCCGGCCCTTCATCGAAATCTGTGCCCGGGCAATGGCTTCGGCTACGCGGGCATCGTCTATGGCGCGCTCGGATTTCAGCCGCGCGACGGCGGTCAGGATGTCCGCGTCCTGGTGGCCGCGGCGGGCCAGCCTCGATCGAACCTGAGCCTCGGACAGCTCGCGACGCGCCAGCATCTTGAGCGCATCCAGGTAGGCCGTGGGCTGCGGCATGGCGCGAACCGCGAGAGTCTGCGTGCTACCGCGCGAACCGCGTCACCGCGGAGGACGAGACGCCGATGCTTCCCGCCACGTCGTCCCGAACGAGATCCGCCGAGGTGGAGATCCCCTGAACGGCCAGCTTGAATTCGTCGGCTTTCGACACCCAACGGAGGGCCTCGTCGTACGACACGAGCGCGTGTCTGAACAGTCCGAGAATCGCCTGGTCGAACGTCTGCATTCCGTACTGGGATGCGCCGGCCGCGATCGAGCCGCCGATCAGGTGGGTCCGGTCGGGCTCGGCCATGCAGTCGCGAATGAACGGCGTCGTGACCATGACCTCCACCGCCGCCACCCGCCCCCGGCCGTCCATCCTCGGCATCAGCCGCTGAGAGATGACGGCCTTCAGCACGGTCGCCAGCTGCACGCGCACCTGGGCCTGCTGGTGCGGCGGGAACACGGAGATGACGCGGTTGACGGTCTCGGTGGCGTCGAGCGTGTGCAGCGTCGAGAGGACCAGATGGCCCGTTTCGGCGGCCAGGAGCCCGGTCTCGATGGTCTCGAGGTCGCGCATCTCGCCGACCAGGATGACGTCCGGATCCTGGCGCAGGGCGCTGCGAAGCGCCTGGGCGAACGATCGGGTGTCGGCCGACACTTCACGCTGGTTGATCATCGACCGCTGGTCCCGATGGAGGAATTCGATTGGATCCTCGACCGTCATGACGTGTGCCGCACGCGTGCGGTTGATGTGGTCGATCATCGCGGCGAGCGTCGTGCTCTTGCCGCTGCCCGTCGTGCCGGTCACCAGGACAAGCCCGCGCTCTTCGGCGGCGACGCGTTCGATCGTCGGGGGCAGCCCCAGCTCCGCGATCGTTCGAATCTCCATCGGAATGACCCGGATCGCCAGGCCGACGGTCCCGCGCTGCCGGAAGACGTTGCACCGGAACCGCCCGAGCCCGGGCACGCTGTACGCAACGTCGGCCTCTTGTGTATCGTTGAAGAGCTTCCGCTGCGCGTCGGACAGGACTGCGGCGCTCATTGCCGCGATCTCGTCATGGCCGAGGCGGTCGGCCGACGCCACGGGGACGAGCGCGCCGCGCACGCGGAGCATTGGAGAGCCGCCAACCTTGAGGTGGAGATCGGACGCCCCGGAGTCGACGGCGATCTTCAGCAGATCGTTGAGATGCACCCTGCTGGTTATCGACCGCTGAGGGTGCCGGCTTTGACCGGCGCGCGGAGCGCCGCCTCTTCCGGGTAGACGTACGTCAGCCAGCCCCGCGTATCGGGCACCTCGCCGTTGACCACATCGAAGAAAGCATGCTGCAGCCGCTCGGTGATCGGTCCACGCCGGCCGGCCCCGATGGTGATCTTGTCGATAGAGCGGATCGGTGTGACTTCCGCGGCGGTTCCGACGACGAAGACCTCGTCGGCGATGTAGAGCGACTCGCGCGGCAGGTCCGTCTCCGTGACGCTGTAGCCCAGCGCCCGCGCCAGCGTGATCACCGTGTCGCGGGTGATGCCGCCGAGAATGGACGCGCTCATCGGGGGCGTGAACAGCGCGCCGTCCCGCACGATGAAGAGATTCTGGCCGCTGCCTTCGCTGACGTTGCCGAAGACGTCGAGCGCGATGCCCTCCGCGTAGCCGTCGGCGAGGGCTTCCATCTTGATGAGCGCCGAGTTGGCGTAGTTGGCGGTGCTCTTGGCCATCGACGGTATCGTGTTGGGCGCCAGCCGAGACCAGCTCGCGATCTTCATGTCCACGCCCTTCTCGAGCGCATCCTGGCCGAGATAGGCGCCCCACTCCCACACCATGATCGCGGCGTCCACCGGGTTGGGCAGCGGATTGACGCCCAGGGTGTCGTAGCCCCGGTAGACGAGCGGCCGGATGTAACAGGCCTTCATCTGGTTGACGCGAATGGTCTGCAGCACGGCCTCGCGCCAGCCCGCAAGATCGAGCGGGTACTCCATCCGGTAAATCCTGCCCGAGTTCACGAGTCGGACCAGATGGTCGTCGAGCCGGAAGCAGGCCGAGCCTTTCGGCGTCGCGTAGCACCGGGCGCCCTCGAAGACGCCGCTCCCGTAATGGATGACGTGGGATGCGATGTGGATCGTGGCATCTTTCCACTCCACCAGCCGGCCGTTCATCCAGATCTTGCCTGTGCCCGAAAAGCCCATCTCTCCGCTCCTTGGCTCTGATTCTAGCCTGATTCCGCACGGGCAAGGAGGATCCCGCGATTCGCGTGCCCGCCACGCGGCTACCGACGATCGACGAGATTGGTGCGATGCGCACGACAGGCCGCGAGCACGCGCGATAGCGCCTCGCCATCGTCCGCGGCGTTCCCTCGATGGACGACCTCGACGACCTGAACGGCAGCTCTCGAGTAGGGCCGCCAGCGCGTGCTGAACAGGCGGCTCGGCGGATTGACGAAGATGTCGATCGAGGGAACCGCCAGCGCGGCGGCGACGTGCTGGAACGCCGAGTCGTAGCCGACGTAGAGATCGCTGCCCGCGATGAGGGCCGCCAGCGGGGCGACCCCTCCGCGATAGACGAGCAGGCGCCCTGTCGAGGCTGGCGGAATCCCGAGCGGCTCGGTCTGCAGATCGACCGCGCCGACACCCTCTGCTGCGAGCGCGGCAACGAGCGCCTCGACACTGGCGATCTCATCGTCCACGCCCTTGTCAAGAATGACCATGCCGTCCTCTGCCAGCAGACCGCGCAACAGATCCAGCTCGAATCGCCCGGTGGCGCGCTTGCCGGCGTTGCCACCGACACCGAGCGTCACGATCGTAACGTAACCGCCACGGGCACGGGCGTGTTCCACCACGTTGCGCGCTTCCATCGCGAGCGACTCGTCGAGCGCAACCCTTGGGTACAGCCCATCACCGGTTCCCGGGCCCAGTACTTCGGTGAGCCAGCGCGCGGTCAACTCGCTCAGGGTCTCCGGGCCGGTCCGCCCGGCCGCGCGGCTCTCGAACAGGAAGGCCGGGACTTCGGCTGGCGCGAGAGGAAGCAGACCAAGCTGGGTGATTCGGGAATCGGGATCGAGGATCAGGCACGATCCGGGATGGTCTGATGCCATCTCGGCTCGAACGACATCGGCCATTCGGAGCCACGAGTCGAACCTCGACATCAGGCCGCCGCGCCGGCGATAGGGCACGTCCACAAACCGCAGCGATCGGACCGTTCGTCCGAGGAGCTCGGCCACAGCAGTCGGACCAAGAACCACGCACTCGGCCTGAGGGAACGCGCGCTCGATCGCCTGGATCACGATGCTCGTCACGGCGACGTCGGCGCCCAGCGTGACGCGCGACGGCACCAGCACGCGGCGAATCCGGTGGCGTTGGTCCACAGGAAACATGCGGCCCCGCGCGGCGCGTTCCCTGCGATCGAGCGTGCTCTCGATGTCGTTCACGCCGAGCCGAGAAAGGCCACGATCCAGCGCGAGGCCCGCCGGGTGATGCCGGCACCGGTGGATCACACGCGCGAAGAGGCGGTCGTAGAGCGCGGCCTTGTCGGGCTCAAACGAGTCGGCAAGGTGTTCGGCAATGGACGAGAACATGAGCCCGCGTCCCAGGCGGCTTCGCCCCTCGTCCGGGTCGAGTGCCAGGTTGCAGACCGCTTCGACGAGCGAGTCGACCGCAGATGCTGCCGCGGGCGGCTGCTCGGCCGCCCAGCGGTCCAGAAGCGTTCGCAGTTGGTCGCTCAGGCGGGCGTCGCGGTGATCGGATGATGGCGGCGGCGAGGTGAGGGTGGATTGCAGCTCGCGTATCAGCGCGAGGGCGCGCCGGTCGGATTGTGCTGCGCTCGGGGACATCCCTCTACTGTGCCTCGCCGCAGAAGGGGCAGCGATCCGAGCGCGCGTGGAGCGGCTTTCGGCAGTGCCAGCAGAAGCGGGCAGGCGGCGCGTCGCGGGCCTTGAGCCGCGTGTGAATGTCCTGCAGATCGCCCGAGGCCGGATCCCCGCCGCGCGGACCCGGGCGCGATGATCCCTCCCGCACGGCTATCACGTCATCGAGCAGGTCTCCGGCGCGCTGATACCGGGCGGCGATATCCGGCGCCATGGCTTTGAGGACGATGTCGTTGATGCTCTTTGGGACTTTCGGGTTCCTGAGCCGAGGCGCCGTGAGAAGGTCGCCCCGCCGCAGACGCTCCAGGTCGGCAGGCGACGGCGTCTCGTACGGCAGCACCCCCGTCAACATCTGGAACATCGTCACGCCGAGCGAGTACACGTCGCTCGCAAATACCGCCTTTCCTTGGAATTGTTCCGGCGCCATATAGGGCGGACTGCCGATGACCGTCGTGCCGTGGGCCGCAATCTCGAGAAAGCGGGACGTGCCGAAATCGGCGACTTTGAGCTGACCGTGCGGGGCCACGATCACGTTCGAGGGCCGCAGATCCCGATGCAGCACGCCCTGCCGGTGCGCGTGGTCCACGGCGTTGCAGATCTGGCAGGTGTAGTCGAGCGCAACGGTCAGCTCGAGCGCGCCATCGCGCGCGATGATGGACTCGAGCGTCTCGCCGGGCACGTACTCCATGACGATGAAGAACACGCTGTCGTGTTTCTCGGCGGTCAAGATGCCGACGATGTTGGGGTGGTTGAGGGCGGCGAGGAGGCGCGGCTCGCGCAGCAGCTCGCCGAAGTCCAGGCCCTGCTTGTGCGGGACCTTGAGGGCCACCCGCTTGTCGATCCACGTATCCTCGGCCAGGTACACCGTGCCGAAGCCGCCGCTGCCCAGGGGAGAGAGGATCTTGTACTTGCCAACGACCTGGTCCTGCAGGAACATCCCGCGGCGAGTATAGCGTGAGCCCAGTGCCCTCCTATAATCGCGTTTCGTGCACCGGTTTTTCGCACCTGCGCTCGACCCTGGCGACGAAACCGTTACGCTCCCGCGCGACGAATCGGAGCATCTGACACGCGTGCTTCGGCTTGGACCCGGCGACACGGTTTCGGTGTTCGACGGGCGAGGACGCGAATGGCTCGCACGGGTTCAGGGGGGAGCGCGCCGCGAGGTGCGGGTCCAGCTGCTGTCGGCGATTCAGCCTCCGCCCGAGCCGCACGTGCACCTGACGCTCGCCGCCGCCGTCCTCAAGGGCGACAGGATGGACGAGGTGATTCGCGACGCGGTCATGCTCGGAGTATCCGCCATCCAGCCGCTCGTAACAAAACGAACGGAAACCACGATCGCAACGCTGTCGCGAGGGCAGCGCGTCGAGCGATGGCGCCGCGTAGCCCTCGCCTCGGTCAAACAGTCGGGGCGTGCGGTGCTGCCGGAAGTCCGCCAGCCGCTGACCCTGGAGCATCTCCTCGACGAGCCGGCGGCGTCGGCTCGGCTGATGTTCGTCGAGCCCGGAGCGGCCCAAGACGTCGAACCGATCACGCGCCTGCGCCAGGCCGCTCAGCCGACGGACGCGGTCATCATCGTCGGGCCGGAAGGCGGGTGGGACAGTCGGGAAGTACAACACGCGGCGACACGCGGCGTCCGTCTGATCTCGCTGGGTCCGCGCACGCTGCGCGCCGACGCGGTGCCGGTGGCGGCCATCAGCGTGCTGCAGTTCCTCTGGGAGCCGGGCTAGCCTCGGGGCCATCAGGGACCCGAGCGGCCCTGTCAGCAATCAAATGCTGACCAGCACAACTCATTCCTCGGCCTCGAGGCGCACGCCAAACAGCCTCCAAGGACTCGGACCAGCCTGGCGTGCGGCGTGATGAGATTCTGCGCATCGAAGACTCGAGCGCGAAGGAATGGCACGCTGACCGGCACCTCAAAAGCGGGAAGGAGCCCACATAGACGGCCGGTCACTGTTGCCTGCTTGCAGCCTCGATCACGATTTCGCGATCGCCAGCATCCCAGAGAGCCTGCGCCGCCCCGTCCGAGTAGCCGCTGATGCGTCCCAGAATCGTGAACGCGGCGAAGGCGTGAGCGCTCTTCCACCGGGCCATCTCAACCAGCGCCGCGAGCGACCCCTCGCGCACCCTCGCGAGAATCGCGGCGTCGCGCCTCGCGGTGAGGATCATCAGCGCTCCGGACGCCTTGTTTCGGTCGGACCACACCGGCGAATTCAAGAGCGCGATGAACGGCTCCGAAGGAATGCGCGGGACGGCCCGGCTCACGCCTGGGTCCATGTCGGCAAACACCAGCAAGGCGCGCATCGCGTTATTGCGAACCTCTCCGTCCGGGTCACCGATTGCGTGCACGAGATCCTCGACGACCGCCTGCTTGTCCGGCGCATAGCCCAGCACGAGGGCCGCCAAGGCGCGATGGGCAGCGTCGCCTGAACTCCGCAGGACAAGCCGCAACTGATCCAAATCGCGCTTCGCATACAGAACGAATCGCTCCTGAATGGCCCGCGCTGAAGGGTCGTGCATAAGGGCATGTCCCTGAGCATGATCCTCGGCCGCGTCGCCTCGCTCGATCGCCCGCATCGAGGCGACAAGGAACTCGTCACCTGACCGAACGATGTCGGCCTCCAAGCGCGCCGGGCCCGCAGGCGTGGCGCGAAAAGACATCGCGGACGAACCGCGCTGTTCGAGACCCACATACACGATGACGCGACTCTGCTCGCAACACACAACGTTGATCCGTGCACGAGTGACCCCTGGCAACGTCGCCAAACGTGCCTCGGACTCCACCAATGCCGCTGGACGCCTGTCGCTTCGCACGAGTGTGCTGCCTTCCGTGAATGTGAGAGCCTCTCTGGCGTGGCTTTCCGAGATTCGGTTGAGTCCGTAGAAGTCGATAATCCCGACCTCGAATTCCTGGCCGGCGATCTCGCAGAGAGAGGCGACTGTGAATACGACGAAGGCTGCAAGCCCCATTCGCGATCGAACGATCGTTGGTACGATCATCGTCCACGCTCTCAGGCAGGCTGACGCTTGCCGCTCAGCCGCGAGCGGCGTTGACGACCGTCCGGAATCAATTCGTTCGCCCCGCGCCGCTCGGTGGCTGGCAGCGGCCGGTTAGACGGCCCACATTGTGACGTGAGCGTGGGGAACCTACTTGCGGTATACAACCCGTCCCTCCTTTACTACCAGAGCGACTCTACCCAGCGCGTCGATGTCCGACAGCGGATCACCGTCGACGAGGACAGCGTCGGCGACCTTGCCAGGCGCGACCGTGCCGATCCGATCGCTCAACCCGAGGACCGAGGCGGCCTCTGACGTCGCCATGCGCAGAATGGACTCGTTCGATAAACCTGCGAGCTTGAGTGCCCTGACTTCATTCATCACAGAGTGGAAGAAGTTCCCGAAGGCGAACGGCGTGTCGGTGCCGAAGATCAACCTCACGCCGGCCTGGTGGAGTGTGCGCGTATTCGCCAGGCTGTGCTCGTACCATGATTCCCAGCGCTCCATCGCGCGGTCCTGGCGCATCAGCAGTCGCGTGACCCCGGGAATTGTGAGGAGGCGGAGCGTGAAGTAGAGGTCGCGTCGCACATCGGCGGGCACATTCGCGACCAGATCGGGGTCCTGATACAGGAGGTCCGGGTCCCGGAGGAACTTGACCACGCTGTAGGCGGACCCCGACAGCGTCGGACAGACGTAGATCCCGCGCGCCTTGATCTCCCGGACCATCTCGTCGGCGAGCGAATGAGGCACGTTCACGAGATGCTCGATTCCATCCACGCCACCGCGAATGGCCGCCCAATCGCCCTCGTCGCCGTAAGAATGCGCGGTGACGGTGAGGCCGGCCTCATGGGCCACCCGGACAATCTCACGTACCCATGCTTCGGGCAGGTCCGGCCGCGCATCGTGGAATCCGATGTCGCCGTGGGTAGTAGCGATCTTGATGACATCCACGCCGCGGGCGATGTGGGCCTTAAGCTTGCCCTCAATTTCGGCGACATCCCGCAACTCGATCGCCGTTTCCGCGCGTGCGGCCGGGTCGAGGTGTGAGGCGAGGCCGGCGCTCACGTAGCCGTTCGGGCCATTCACGTGCAGTCCCGCGGCCAGTACCCGTGGGCCAACAACATCCCATCTCGCCACGTCATCCCGGTAGGCGAGCGAGTAGTATCCGTCACCGAGAACACGCATTGTGGTCACACCGGCCTTGAGCTTCAGTTGCCCACGACGAACGATTGGCGCCCGCGATGCAGGGTAGCCGCGGATGGTCTCAAGCCACTCGTTCATCAGCCCTGGTGCCCGGATCAGGAGATCGGGCCCCGATTCGTACATCAAGTGCACGTGGGCGTCGATGAGGCCGGGAATAAGGGTCTTGCCGGCAGCTTCTATGACTCTGGCGTCTGGCGGTGGCTGCGCGCCGGCATCGAGTATCGCAGCGATCATTTCGTCGCGGATGACGACGGTCTGATGGGAGCGGGCTTCACCACCGTGCCCATCCCACACGGCTACGTCACGAATCGCGAGGTTCTCGGCAACCGGCGAGCGAACGATTCCGTCAAGTGCGCGTCCATCTCCAGGAACGAACCGCCGGCCCATGGACCAATAGGTGACCGCGAGCACAGCACCCACGAGGACAATGGCGAGCAGAAGGATGGCGAACATTCGCACGACCTTGGTTGACACGTGGGCAACTGTGCTCATGTCCCGCCGGGCTTGATAATGATTCGATCGGGCCGTCATATCAAGGGTCGCGCTCAACCGCGAGCGCCGCCGCCGTACGCATGATTGCTCAGACGATACCACCGCGTGGCGCGAACCTCGATATTCACCGCGCGTCAGTGCCCGATTGGAGTCGCGCTGGTGATGCGCCGCTCGACGGCTGCAGCGCGGACGCAGGGCGCGGGTGGTCCGCGCGATCGACCACCTCAGCCTCTAGCTATAGCTAGATTCCGAGTCTCGCGCTGTCCGGATGGCCTCATATGAGACCCTCCCGGCTGCAATGCTCCGTCAAGTCGCTCTAAAGGCTGAAAGCGCCACCGCCATCGAAACGTCACGCCCAGCAAGGAGGCCCGTACTGCGCTGAGCGTGATCCTGCTTGATGTCGTGTTTGAGCCCATTGACGTCGAGGCGCACGCGACGACCTGATGGGCTTTCGCTAAATTGCGCGTTCGGATGAACACTCAACCGATCGGCCGCGGCGGCAATTTCGATGAAGGGCTGAATTGAAGTAGAAACGCGCGAGCGAAGGCCGCAATGCTCGATCCGACGGAAGGACCCTCGGCCGGCCCGTTTGAATCCTCTTGGCGATTCGACGCAGCGCACGAGCGTATTGAGCATCCCGAATGTGGGCCGCCTGATATCCGAGTTCCGACGCGAACAGCAATACGTACCCAGCTCCAATAAGATAGCCGACCGGGCTGTTGCAGTCGCGCTGACGTGTTTCATGCCAGCCAGCTTACCCACCTCTTGCCGAATGGTAGCCTGTGGTCGAGTTCACGCTCTGATTCCGGCCCGTCTCACGCCTGCGCTTCAGCCACGAAGGCGCGTCCCAAGGCGTCGCTTCCTCGCACGCCCACGCCGCGCCTTCGTCGGTTGCAAGCGCTTGGGAGGCGACTGTCGCACCTTCAGCTCGTTCTTCATCGCCTCAAGCGAGACGACACGGCCACTTCGAAAGTCGGCCCTTGAGCGCTCGATGATCTTCAGAAACTCTGGATGCCCGCTCAGGGCCACCGACTCGCGGTCGGTCTCTTTGAGCGGCACGATCGCAGCAACCACTCGGTTGCGCTTGGTCAGAACCACGATTTCGTCGCGGAGGTCCGCTGCATACTCGGCCAATGCCCGCGACGCTTGCGACAACTTGATCGTTTTCACAGCTGAATCTCCTCGTCGCCGATCCGGACGATGTTCCGATCCTTCACTCCGACCGCCAGAATCCGAACCCTGGCCGGCGGGCCCTCGCTTACATCGTAGAACACACGCAGCTGACCGACTCGGAGTTCCCACGGTGCCACCGGATTGGGCCTGAGTGGCTTTCGATTGCGCGTCTCGACCGACGGCTGGTTCGTGAGCTGGCCTTCAATCTGTGCCAGAACCGTCGCTCGCTGGTTCGCGGTCAGCGCCTCGAGGTGTGCCTTCACCGACTCGGCGAACCCAATCCGGTAGGCCATGCAGTCGCGATCTGCCTGACGCTATTTTCCATCGTCGCCACAAATTGCAAAAGTCGCCATATCAACGTCGTATGAGAAGCCAGTGTCAGCCGGCATTGCGGGGCTGCGAATCGCCGGCCATTCTTGCCGGCGCCATTCCGCGTCGGCGCCATCTTGCCCGAGCCGCCCAGACCGATCAAACACGTTCGCGACATTGATTTGGCGCACTTCGCCGGGGATTCGGCGATGGATGGCCGCCGGCAGCCAACGCTCGGAGAGCGGGGCCAGACGGAAGGCGCCTGCGGTTCCATTGTTCAGACGGCATGCACGGAGCCGGCGATGGCACTTACGACCACGAGGATGGTGGCAGGGGCTCAGGGCAGGGCAGGGCCTGGCCCGGCATGGGGTTACGCAGTGGCGTACCGTTTGGGCAGGTCCAGAATCACCCGCCGGCGGGCAAGATCGTCGAGCTCCCTCGGGACGCGACCCTCGCGAAGCGCCGCCAGCGCCGCCCGGTCGACGAGCGCAACCTCCGGCAGGTACTCACGGCAGTGGCCGAATTCCTCTTCGTAGGCCGCCGACGGAAACTGTAGGCGAAGACGGACCCGGTTGCCTTCGTGCTCGACAGCATACAGGGGATTCACAGAGAGGTCGCCGGGCGCCCCCGGCGCGCGATCGAGCGCGTGCGCTCTGAACACCGCCGGGTGCCGGCTCGCCACCATCGTCAGAGCCGCGTCCCGGTCGAGCGTCTCGACCGAATCGTGCCGGCCCAGATTGAGGGGGCCGCCCGTCACGACGTCGGCGAAGAGCCCGGCCTCGCTGAAGAGCCGCGGTTCGATCGTTTCAAACAGGTCCCGATAGCCGGAAGGGGAGAGCGGCTGTCCGTGCGACTGGCTCCACACGAGCTGGTTGTGCGCATGGCTGATGACGACCGCGCCGTGTCGATCCTCGACGTCCATCAAGCGAAGCATCTCGCCCACGAGCAGCCGCTTGGTCCAGACGAACATGAAGGCGTCAGCGCACATCGCGTAGCGGAACGCGCCGCGGGTAAAGGGGAGTGGGGAGTTGGCCGTGCAGCAGACGGCCTCGCAGCCCGGCGCCGTGAACTGCGCCAGACGAAGCTTCCAGAAATACAGGTCGGCGACCACTGGCGGCGGCGAGGACAGATCCATCAGGGCCCGTGTCAGATGGCCGGAGCCGCCGCAGATGTCGACGGCACGCCCACCCGTGCCCTCGCGCAAGACGGTGCCCGCGACGGCACGGATGATCGCATGCGCGACCACGTAGCTCGGATCTGAGAAGCGGTAGAGAAAATACCGGCTCTCGTCGTCGGGGCCGAGCGTCCGGAGCGCGTCTGCGTAAGTACCAGTATCGGATGTGACGGCAGCCTCGAACGCGGCGGCCCTCTCGTCGCCCAGGTTGAGCATGGCCAGGCGCGCCAGATCGGGGCGTCCCGCCCGCAGGTGCTCGGTGACCGACCGCACGGGTTCCTCGAGATGCATGACCGGAATGCCGGCCACCACCGGGAAGGTGCAGCAGGCGCAGCCGATCATGCCGTCGAGTATCTCGTCGCCCCGACCGACGGCGGGCACCGACGTGTCGAGCTCGAGGCTCCCACCGCAGTACGGGCAGCGCAGGATGTCGAAGAGATCGGGTCGCACGGGTGAAGGTAACCGGACGTGTCAGCGGATCGCGATCGTGAAATCCTGAGTCTTGACGTCGCCCTCGCCGACCCGCACGCGCGCGGCTCCCGTGCGATGCCGCTCGAGAAACGAGGGCTCGAACCACTCGCCCGGCTCGGTGGGATCGACGGGCGTCAGGAAATACTCTCCGGCAGGCAGTCCTCGAATCTGGAACCTTCCGTTCTGGTCCGGCCGGGCCGTCATGATCTGCCGGGCCATGGGTCGCCAGTACGTCGGATCAGAGGAGAACGCGAGCACGGTGTACTCGGTCATCGGATTGCCGCGGTCGTCGGTGACGGTTCCGCCGACCTCCGAGAGATTGTCGGTGAACACGAGCGTCACGCTCGAGACGCGCTGTCCGCTGCGAATGTCGAGCGGCGTATCGATGACGTCCCGCCCATCGACCAGCACCGCCCTCAGCATCCAGCCGCGAGGCGAGCCCTGAGTCCTGATCAGGTGCCCTCCGGCCGCGACGCCCTCGAGGACGAACTGCCGGTCCTCGGTCACCCGGCTCGAAGGGTTGGGCCCGAAGCCAGAGTCGTCTGCTGGAAGCGCCGCGATTCGAATCGTGGTGGGATCGGGAGGCTGGGCCGACCGCGCGGCTTCGAACGTCACGGTTCCACTCAGGCTTCCTGAAGGAGCGAGGACGACAACGACGTCGGTCAAGTCGCCGTCGGTGACCGTGAGCGTCTGCGCCCCGAACTGCGCCTGCGCGTCACCGCCTCCACGGGCGCGCAACATATAGCGGCCGGGCGGGACGTTCGCGATCGCAAACGCGCCGTCCCCGCGGAACCGGGCACCGTAGGTGCCGCCCAACGCGCCTCGTCCGCGCTGGCCGGTGTCGGGAACGAGCACGACGTTGCCGGTCGACGAGGGGCTGCCGTCCGGATTGACGACTCGTCCCGACACCCGCGAGGTGCGGACGAGCAGGAGCCCGAAGTCGATATCCCGGGCCTCGGCGCCGAGCGCGACGCTCACCGGCCGCGCTTCGTTCACCGCAGGGACGCCGGGATAGTAGGTGGGAGCGTAGGCGATTGGATCGGAGTCTGAAGGATTTCCAGGAACCAGGCCGCGCGCCTCGAGCGCTTGCGCCGCGAAGCTCCCGGGCGGCGGGCCCGGCGGGCCCCCGCGACCGCCAAGAGGCCCGGGGCCGCCGCGACCCGCACCCATGAACGTGCGCGCCAGCGCGCTGATGTAGTACTCCCCCGGGTTCAAACCCCAGATCCGGTAGGTTCCCTGGTCGTCGGTTTCTGCGGCACCCGCAGGCACGAGTTGACGGTTTCCCTGTGTGTACTGGTAGCGCAAAGCCCGCACGGTACTGCCGGGGACAGGCTCACCGGTCTCGTCCAGGATTCGCCCCGTGATCACGCTCCCCCGCGGCAGCCGAAACTCGATGCCGGTCAACTCCTGGGTGGCGCCAAGCTGCAGCGGCGTGCCGGCCTGAAGCGGCCGGCGCTGGCCGTACGCAAGCGTGATGAACCCGGTTTTCGAAACGGTCAGCGTGTAGCGGCCTTCCGGCAAACCCGTGAGGTCGAACGCTCCAGCCTCGTCGGTGAGCGTGCCCCGGCCCTGGGGAAGCTGAGGCGAAGTCGCGAGGACGCGAGCGCGCCGGATCGGCCGACCGTTGTCGGCCGCCAGCACGCGTCCACTCAGTCTCCCGCGTGGCGTCGCTTCCTGGGCGGTTCCCTGCGCCGGAACATCCCGAGCGGGCTGGCCGGGGCGCGTCTGCGACGACACGGACACGGCCAGCAGCCCGGCCGCCACCAACGCGGTCAGGAACAGGAGTTGAGCCGGGCGCCGGCTCATGCCGCCGCACCGGCGATCCGCCGAAGCGCATCGCGCGGGCATCATCGGATCCTCCCGTCACCGGAGGGAGCGCCTGAACTGTACGCCAACGCGATCCATCCTGCTTCTTCCGCGTCCCAGAAAGGCGTCGCCGCGGAAAACGCCCCGTCGACCGCCGCTCGCTCGGGGCCTTCGATCCCGGAGACGATGAGC
>CAZCEL010000064.1:0-14901 GCA_964497175.1 uncultured Bifidobacteriaceae bacterium | reverse complement strand
AGTTCCCCTCGTGACAGCGGGGCTCCTTGTAGACTCGATTCGCCTGATCGCTCTGTCTCGACAGGTCCTGCTTGATGGTCCACGACCTCGTCCACGTCGTCGGGTCTTCGACGGTCACGGCGTAGTCGAGCGTCTTGTCGTCGACGCGCGTCCACCGCTCGACGAGATGCAGGTTCTCGGTCGATCCCTGGAAATCGGTCTTTGCCGTGAAATTCGTGACGTCAACGACCAGCGTGTTGCCTTCCCATCGGCCGCGCGAATCGCCCCACCACTGGCGAACCTTCGACGGCAGGTGCGGGCGGTTGGTGATGGGAATCGTGCGCTGCCAGCCCTGCCCCTGGCCCGTGTCGTAGAAGATCGACACCGCCTGCGGCGACTGCACGACCTGCAGGAAGAAGCCGGCGGCGCCGCCAAAGTCGGGGAGCCGCGCGGCCATGCAGCGCTCCGACAGCCCTCGGTCTTCCGGACCGTAGGCGCGATTCACGGCGTTGGCCGGATAGAACGGTGGCGGCTCGTTCCGACGGGGCGAGGGCGGCCCGTGTTTCCCGCCAGCGCACGTGGGCAGGTTGTTCTTGCACACCTCGGTGGCCTGAAGGAGCGCGAGCTGATACTGGCGCTGCGCCTCCCTCCGCTTCGCCGCCTCGGGAGTCAACGGCGGAATGCGGCCGTCAGGAGGATCGACGATCAGTGACGTTCGCCGTCCGACGTGCTTGTGCGAGAGAAAGATCGCAGCGTTGTAGGCGCCACCGACGTCCTGCTCGCTCTTTCGCGAATAGCGGCGCGAGTCCTGACCGATGCTGTCGGCCCGCCGCTCGTCCAGCTTCGCCCGCTCCTCGTCGGTGAAGAATTCCTTGTTGGCGTATCGGGCTGGACGCTGAAGCGGGGTCTCGTAGTCGTTGGTCCAGATGCCCTGCAGGTCCGGTTCCCCCCACGGCGTTCTGGCCGCCGGGCCGGCCGCGGCCGCCGCGGGCGGGGCCGTCTGGCCCTGACCCTGGGCGGAGGAAGGCGCGGTCTGCACCAGCACGATCGCCGCCACAATCGCCACCGCGACGCCGGTCAAGGCCTGCATCTTGCTGCTCATTGCACACCCCCTGTCGACGACAGCCTATTCTACGGCGAATTCCTCCCGGAAATCCGACCCGCCTGGCGCGGGTTCCAGTTGCGTGTGGCGAAGAACGCCCGGTAGAATCCGCCGCAGCGCCGAGGAGGCCGCGCAATCATGCAACAGGCCGATGGCTTCACACGTCGCGATGTGCTCGGTCTGCTCGGTGCGGGCGCCGGATTCGGAGTGGTCGCGGCTCTCGGAGAGCAGGTCGGTCTGGCCCAGGCGTCAGGATGGCTCACGGCTCGAAGCGGCAACGTCACGTTCCCGAAAGGCGCGATCATTCGGACCGTTCTCAAGGACGTCCCGCCGGACGCACTCAAGAGCGGCGCAACGATGTTTCACGAGCATCTGATTGGCGTCGGCAACTACGTCAGCCCTCCTCCACCGAGTGCCTGCCCCAGCCCGTGCGCGCCGCCCGTGTCGGCGTCGCCGATCCGGGGCGTCGACCTGCTCGTCGAGGAACTGAAAGGCACGGCCAGCGACGGCGTCGTCTGCATCGTCAACTCCACGATCGCGCGCCCCACCGAACAGAACATGCGGGACCTGCGCGACCTCGCTTCCCGATCGGGGATGCACATCGTGGCCAGCGGCGGCTACTTCATGGCGAACTATCCCAAGAACTTCGCCGAGATGACCGACGACCAGTTCGCCGACGGCCTCGTGCAGGACGCGCAGGCGATGCGCTGGGGCGCGTTTGGCGAGATTGGCACGTCGATGGTGATGGAAGCCGACGAGCGCAAGTGCCTCATCGCCCTCAGCAAGGCACAACTCCGGACGAACCTGCCGATCTTCACGCACACGCCGCACCAGAGCTGCCCGAAGTGTGCGCTCGAGCAGCTCGAGATCCTCACCTCGCGGGGTGTGAACCCGCGCAGCATCTGCATCGGACATATGTCGACGGTGAAGATGGAAGACGATCCGCCGGGGGACGCGCTGAAGGCTGTTGCCAAGGCCGGAGCCTTCATCGGGTTCGACACGGTCGGCCACCAGATGGCCCAGTCGCACATCCCGGAGCGGCAGAAGGTCGATCGAGTGCTTCAGATTCTCGAGGCAGGATACGAGGACAACCTGCTGCTGTCGGGCGACTTCGCCCAGGCGCACAACCTCAAGGCCAACTGGGGAAACGGATTTTCATCCGTGGTGCTGCAGTTCGTGCCGAAGCTGCATCACGCCGGCGTGAAGGACGCTACACTGCGCAAGATACTGATCGACAACCCGCGCCGGTTCCTGGCGTTCGTGCCGAAGACGGCGTAACGCAGGTTCGAGCTCACCTGCCCTGGGTCGGCCTCGCCTCCCGCTCCGCCGCCCGCGCACCGCTCAGCGAGTTGGGCAACCCGTAGTTGCCCTCATGGCACGCGTACTCGTAGATGCGCTGCCTGGTCAACGTCATCGGAATTCGGCCCGTGAACGGCCGTGTAAACGTGGACGGATCGTTGACCGTGAACTCGTAGAGCAGCGTCTCGGCATCGACACGGCTGAACCGTTCGACCAGCCGGAGGTTCTCCGCTGAACCGAGCTCGAAACCGCCCGCGCCGACGCGCCCGCTGAAGCTCGCCGTCTTGTTCGTGAAGTTCGTCGTCTCGACGACGAGCGTGTTCCCCTCCCATTGGCCGCGCGAGTCGCCCATCCACTGGCGCACCTCGCCCGGCACGTGCGGACGACGATCCAGCGGCACGATCCGGACGTCGTGATTCATCTCGAGCAGGATCGCGACGTACCCTGGCGCCTGGAAGAGCTGGATGTTGTTGTTGTAGCCGCCGGGGAGCATCGGCGGACCCGTGCTGAATCCGAGCAGGCACCGCTCGGCAACGCCGCGATCCTCGGGACCATCCGTGCCGATCCCGCCAGTGCGAATCCGGACGGGGTGTCCGCCCGCAGCCAGATGCGCCGCATCCCGCGCCTTCGCCTCCGGCGTCATCGGCGGAAGCTTGCCGTCGGGCGGATCCACGATGATGGAGGTCTGCGTCAGCGCTCTGGGCCTCGACCGATCCGTCCATGCTTCCTGGCTGTACGCCCCCGGATCCCCCTTGCGAGGCCCGGTCTTGTCGCCGGCGACGGCTTGGTCGCGGAGCCGGCGCGCGAGCTGATCGGCTTCGTCGGCGGTCAGCGCCTCTTTGCCTGCCAGATCGCCCGGGCGTTCGAGCGGCGTGAAGGTCCAGTAGTCCCACGTGCCCTGCAGATCCGGATCGCCCCACGCGGTGCGTGGCGTCCCCGAGCCGCGGGGAGTCGTCTGAGCAGCGGCCGCCAGAGCCACCGTCAACACGAACAAGACTGTGAAGAGGAATTTCATAGCGCCGTTCTACATCCCGGCTTCAGTGATGTCAAGAAAGCCGCGTTCGATCCCGTGCCCTTCTGCCTTTCTGCCCTTCTGCCTTCCACCTGCCTGCCTTCCGGCCCGCCTTCCTGCCTGCCTTGAATTTGCTTCCGTCCGGGTGTATACCGACGGTCGGAGATTACTGGAGAAGCCGGCCGCGGATCCGATTGTCGGCTGCTCTCGTATGCAGCCATACCCATGAGCGCCTACCCAATCGGTCGATATGTGCACCAAGTTCTGGCGGCAACGCTTGCGATTGTCGCCCTGGGCGGCGCCATGCTCGCCGCAAGGGATCGCGTTTTCGTCGATCAGTGGAGCCCGACCCGGTCCGAGCTCTTCATTGCCGATGGCGATGGTGGCAACGCTCGCAAGCTCGTCGCAGGCTCCGAGATCGACTACAACGCCTCGTTCTCCTTCGACGGAGAGTGGGTGGTGTTCACCTCCGAGCGGCACGGCTCGGCGGACATCTTCCGCGCTCGGACGAGCGGGATGGAGCTGGAACGGTTGACCGACAGTCCCGCCTACGACGATCAGGCGGCGCTGTCACCTGATGGGCGCTCGGTGGTCTTCGTCTCCACCCGAGACTCCGGCTCGACCGACATCTACCTTCTGGATCTGCGCTCACGCAGGGTTCGGAATCTGACCAATGCACCGGGCGGCGACTTCCGCCCGAGCTGGTCTCCCGACGGGCAGATGATTGCGTTCTCGTCCGATCGGGGGACCTCGTTCAGGCCGGCGCCAGGAACCTGGGAGCACGTGCACGCAGCGAGCGTCTGGCTCATGGATCGAGAGGGCCGTAGCCCGCGCAAGCTGACACGCGACGGCCAGCTCGCCGGATCGCCGAAATGGTCGCCCGAGGGCGGGCGCGTCGTCTTCTACGAGCTCGATGTCGCAGACACGTTCAAGGCACGGCAGCTCGCGGATCAGCCGGCGGTGCCGTCGCGGATCGTTTCGCTGGATGTCGCGACCGGGGCCCGTACGGAGCATGCCGCGGGCCCCGGGTTGAAGGTGTCGCCGCAGTTTCTCGGCCCGGATCGAATCGGGTACCTGGCCAAGTCTGGACCCGTGGCCACGCTCGCCTTCAGCACCGGCGAGAAAGGAGGCGCAGGCGACATCGGAAACCCCGCCTGGTCGCGTGACGGCAGACGGCTCGTCTATCACAGCGGTCCCATCGCGACAATTGCGGCACCCCGATCACCAGGTGAGGCGCTGGCCGGCACCGACGCGCGCTTCGAGCTCGTGTATGCAAGCGGCTTCCCTGCTGTCTCGTTCGATGGGCGCCAGCTCGTGGTCAGCGAGCGCACCGGACGAGGACGTCCAGACGACCGCACCGCGCTGGCCGTGTGGCAGACCGACGGCACGAACCCGAGACGGATCTTCCGTGCCGAAGGGACGGCGATGGGCCCGCAGTGGTCCCCTGACGGGCGATGGATTGCGGTCGGCGCCGGCAACTACTTCCATGCGCGCACGCGTCCCGGACAGGTGGTGCTGGTCAAGCCCGACGGCTCCGAGGTGCGGCCGCTCGCGACCGGGCCGGACAACGCCGGGTTCCCGAGCTGGTCCCCCGACGGCGCGCACCTCGTCTACCGCTCCTGGAGCAACACTGCCGGCGGCCTGCGCGTCATCAGTCTGGCCGACGGCATGGTCCGCACGCTGACCGCAGGCTACGACAACTTCCCGAGCTGGTCGCCCAAGGGCGATCGCATTGCCTTCAGCCGCCTGGCCGACGGCGACTTCGACATCTACTCGATGCGCCCTGACGGCTCAGACGTCAGACGCCTGACGAGGGCGCCGGGGAACGACTCGCATCCCGTGTGGTCGGCCGACGGCAACTTCGTGCTGTTCAGCAGCTCGCGCTTCGGCTTCAAGGACGAAGCACCGCTCGCGGATATCCCGCAGCCCTACGGCGAGCTGTTCATCATGAGGGCCGACGGATCGGACCAGCGCCCGCTGACCGACAACCGGTGGGAGGAGGGCACGCCGGCCTGGCAGCCGGCACTCAAGAAGAACTAGCGGGAGCGCTACTTCTTCAACAGCGACGTCCACTTGAGCACGATGGTGGCGCGTTGAGCAGACACCGCTGGCCATCGCGTGCCACGTCACCGCAAGACGACAGGCCGAACTGAGAATCCAAGCGCGCTGGCGGCGGTTCGGAGGCGATCATCGAAGCAGACGAGCGGGCGCTGCTTCGGGCGTTCCCGGCACCACACCAGGGCTGCTGCGAGTTGCGCCGCATCCGCGGCCCGGAGCGTGTGGGCGTCTGGCAGGTCCTCGGCCAGCGCCCGAAGCTTTTCGGTCGGCAGAATCTCATCCCAGGTGACGCGAAGTTGCGAAAGGAGTCGTACGGCCGCGACGCGTTCCGCCGCGGTCATGTGTCCGTCGCGCACGAGTCGAGCGAACGCGCTCCTGGCTTCGAGCGGCGAACCCCACCAGACCACCATGCGCTTCAGTTCCAGGCGGAGGCGGCGCCCCTGCGCGGTTGCGGCCTGGGAGCAGCACAGGGGAACGATCGCGCTCGCGTCCCAAAACGCCATCGTCAGACCTGGTCGCGATCAACGCTCACGGCTGCTGCGGCCACCCGCTGCGCCATGCGGGGGCGGCGAGCCTTCCAGAACGACGGAGGGATCGCACCGGACCCCTTTCTCATGAACCCCGCCGCGACGAGCGCGGCAGCGTCGGCCTCGTCGTCATCGACCGTGAACGGGACAATCTTCGCGATCGGCCGCTGGCGATCGCGAACGACGATCTCTTCGCCGGCACGGACCTCTTGCAGGTACTGCGTGAGATGGTTTCTGAGGTCGGCGATGTTGGCGCTTCGCATGAACCACTCGACATGGCTATCATAGCCATATTCGATCCCCCGAACAAGCCAGCGCTGGTCGTCGGCCGGCGCGTGAAGAAGGACAGCACGCTGGTCTCTGTGAGATCGGTCGGGTCGAACCTCAGCGAGTCGCCGGGGGTGAGGTCTCTCATGCAGGGTCGCGTGATCACAATCGATCGGCTGGTCGGTGCAGCCTTCTGCTAGGATGCGCGCGGGAGAATCATCATGAAGTCATTTCTGCTTCGGAGCGTCCTGGCCGTCGCCCTTTCGCTCGGACTCGGCCAGATGGTGGCAGCAGGACAAGGATCCAACACGAGGGCGTCGACGCATGTGGCCGCCGCGAAAGTCGCGGCGGGACAGGAGTGGGTGGGTCTGTTCAGCCGCGTATGCGCCGAGGCCTCTACAGCGCCGTCCGATCCCTCGCGCGGCCGCGGCGCGGCGGCCCCTCGGCCGGCGGGTCCGCCTGAACGGAGCACGTGGTACGCGGAGCCCGTCAAAGTGTTCGACAACCTCTATTTCCTGGGACAGACCGAATACTCGGCGTGGGCGGTGACGACGTCGGAGGGGACCATCATCATCGACACGATTTTCGACTACTCGGTGCAGGAAGAGGTCGAGGGCGGCATGAAGAGGCTCGGGCTCGATCCGGCGACCATCAAGTATGTCATCGTCAGCCACGGCCATTCGGACCACTCGGGCGGCGCGAAGTTCCTGCAGGACAAGTTTGGCGCCCGCGTCATCCTCGGAGCTGAGGACTGGGACCTGCTCGATCGGTCGACGGGCACCAAACCGAAACGCGACATGGTGGCGACCGACGGGATGAAGCTGACGCTTGGTGACACGACGCTGACGCTCTACAAGACGCCTGGGCATACGCTCGGGACGGTCTCGACGATCATCCCTGTGAAGGACAACGGCGTGCCCCACGTCGCGGCGTACTGGGGCGGGACGGCGTTCAACTGGGTGAACGGGCCGCAGAACTACATCACGCCGGAGCGCCCCCCGCAATTCTGGTTCAAGACCTACAGCGACTCGGCGCGCCGGTTCCGCAACATCGTGTCGACGGCCGGCGCCGACGTGATCGTGTCGAACCACACGATCTTCGATGGCTCGAAGCAGAAGCTGCCAGCGGTCGCGTCGCGGAAGCCGGGGCAGCCGAACCCGTACGTGATCGGCAAGGAAACCGTGATGCGCTACCTGACGGTGGTCGACGAGTGCGCGCAGGCTGGTCTGGCCCGAGTGTCGCCGTAAAGCGGCGCCGCTGAGTCCGAACGCGCCTTTCGTGGCCTTCGGGCACTTCGTGGGTGGCCATTCATTTCCGGAGCAGCGCGAGCGTCACGATCACGTCGCCGCCCGACGGGATCGTGACGTATTGCACGCCGTTCACCTGATACGTGATCTGTCCGCCCCTGATGCTGGCGCCCGTGTAAAAGTCCCACAGCAGCTTGCCGGTCCTGGCGTCGAACGCGTAGAACGTGCCCTGCCGATCACCGGCGAACACGAGGTTGCCGGACGTGGCGAACGTGCCGGCCGATGGCCCGCCGCTGATAGGTGTTCGCCAGATCAGCTCACCTGTGGCCGGATCGTAAGCTGAAACATTGCCCGACTCGGGTGCCGCGGATTCGCGGCGTCCGGCCGTACTGAACTGTCCGTTGCTTAACGTCGCGCCAACAGGGATCGCCGTGAGAAAGATCGGCAGTTCCTTGCCGGCCACGTAGAGCAGGCCCGTGCGCGGGCTGAACGCGCTCCCGCCGTAGTGCACCGCCTCGCGCGGAGCGTGCACGGCGCCGGACCTCGTGGGCGGTGTGTAGAACGCAAGCTTGGGATAGGACGCGTACCGAGCAAAGACTTCACCGGGCACCTGGGCGGCCGTCGGAGCCATCGGGCGACCCGACGAGGTGTGTGGAATCGGCTGCGTGGGCCAGACTTCTTCGCCCGGCGTCTCGGTGGCCGTCGGTACCGGCATCTCGACGATCGGATTGAGGGGCTGCCCGGTCTCTCGATTCAAGATGTAAACGAGGCCGTTCTTGTTGGCGGCGGCCGTGGCCTTGACGGTTTGACCGCCAACTCGAACGTCCAAGAGCGTCGGCTGCTGGCCCGCGTCGTAGTCCCAGAGATCGTGGTGAACCTGCTGGTAGTACCACTTCAACCTTCCCGTTCCGAGGTCCAGCGCGACAAACGAGTTCGAAAACAGATTGATCCCCTTGCGCGCCGACCCGTCCTGATCCGGCGAGGGGTTGGCAATCGTCACGTGAAGCGTTCGCGACGCCGCATCGATGGCCGGCGTCGCCCAGACGCCGCCTCCGTGGCGCACGCCGCCGACCCACGTGTCCTTCGCGATCTCCCATCCCTCATCCTCGGGACCTTGCGGAACGCCGGCGAACGTCCAGAGCAGCCTGCCGGTCCTTCCGTCGAGCGCCAGCACCAGTCCGCCGGGAATATGATTCTCGCTGAGCGCGGTCGCGACAATGAGGATGCCGTCGAAGTACTGCGGGGCCATGTTGAAGGAATAGCCCCACTCGGCCGGCTTGCCGAGACGCGGGAATCTGGCTTTCAGGACTTCCGTCAGGACGTGCGACACGCCCTTCTCCCCGAAGCCGGCGACGAGCTCTCCGGTCCTGGCATCGAGGGCCATCACCCGGGCATCCCTTGCGACGAAAATGCGGCCGTCCCCGTACGCCGCTCCGCGTCCGCTGCCCGCCGCTTGATTCCTCCACACGACGCGGCCAGTGGTGGCGTCCAGCGCAACCACGCTCTCCGGGGTCGTCACGTACATCAGGCCGTCGACGACAATCGGTGTCGATGCGCTGTTCCGCGTGTGGTACAGCCACCGGACGGCGAGCGATTGGATGTTGTCCGTATTGATCTGATCGAGCGCCACGTACCGAGAATTGGCCGGATCGAAGTTGGTGAGGGGCCAGTTCCGGGACGTGGTCCGGTCCACCTTCGGTGGCGGCGACAGCGGTATGGAGGTGTCGACGCGGGTCTGCTCGCGCAACTGCTCGGGGGTGATCTCGGCCTGGGGCCGCTGTCCGTTTCGGCCCTGGGTGACGGCTGGTGAGGCGAGAACGGCCAAGGCGGCCGCAACCGCCAGCCCCCCGACTGGGCTTGCCCTCATCGGACCTCCAGTGTCAGACTTGCGAAGGTATTGAATCACTTTTCGCCTCTTCTCCGGAATACTGGTCATCGAATGTGTTACAAAAGGGCCTGGCGGGCAGTCTGGTCCGGGCTCTCCTCATGGAAGGATTCGCCTGTGACGTGGAGACGTCTCGTGTGGGGTTCGTGGTGAGACGCTGGCGGCGTCGCCGTTCGCGTTCGGGAAGGCCCCTTCCCACAGGCTGGTGCGGGCTCGCTGCAGTGGTAGTCGTTGGGGCGGGGCTGGTCGCGCCATCCACCCTTGCGCAGCCACCCTCCGGCGGCCGCTATACGGGACCGCGCACTGTCGATGGCAAACCCAATCTGAACGGGATCTGGCAGGTCATGAACGCGGCGCATTGGGACCTCGAGCCGCATTCGGCCGAAGAAGGCGTGCCGCCCGGCTTGGGGGTCGTCGAAGGGGATGCCATCCCGTACCAGGCGTGGGCGGCGGCGAGGAAGAAGGAGAACTACGCCAATCGTGCGGCGCTCGATCCAATCAACAAGTGCTTCCTGCCGGGCGTCCCGCGCATCATGTATGTGCCGTTTCCGTTCCAGATCGCGCAGACGCCGAAGTACGTGGTCCTCACGCACGAATACCAGCATGCCACGCGGATCGTCTATACGGACGGCAGCCCGCATGCGCCGCCCAACGACTTCTGGATGGGCGATTCGCGCGGAAGGTGGGAGGGGGACACGCTGGTCGTCGACGTCACCCATTTCAACGACAGAACCTGGTTCGACATGGCCGGCAACTTTCACAGCGACGCGCTCCACGTCGTGGAGCGGTTCACGCCGCTCGAGGCTGGTCACGTGATGCAGTACGAGGCGACCATCGAGGATCCGAAGGTCTTCACGCGGCCCTGGAAGATCAGCATGCCCATCTACCGCCGGGCCGAGCGGAACCTGCAGCTCCTCGATTACGACTGCGTCGATTTCTTCTGGTTGCGGATGCGACCGAAACGCTAGGAGGTTTCAGTGACACAGCGCTTCTTCGGAACGCTCGCCGCCGTCACGGCTCTCGTGATCACAACGGGACAGATCCCCGCCGCCGGCCAGTCGCGGGGCGGCAACGGGGAAGGTGCCACGCCATCGTTCGAGCCCCCGCGCACGCCCTGGGGCGATCCCGACCTGCAGGGTCACTGGCTGCCCGGCGGGGGCGGCATGATGGAGACGCCGGCGGGAGAGCCGTGGAAGGGGCCAGCTTTCCGCCCCACCGACGCGGCCTTTTCGAATTTCTTCCCGCCCGAGCCGGGCAGCGCCGCGCCCGCCAGGCCGCGGACGCCTCCACGCCCGATGGTCGTGGATCCGCCCGATGGAAGAATTCCCATGCAGCCGTGGGCCATGGAAAAGCGGACCGAGATCATGGCCAAGCAGGATCGGGTCGAACACCTCGATCCGCGCGTCCGGTGTCTGCAGTCGGGTCTGCCGCGAGCGAATCTCCCGGTGGGATACAACACGTATCAGTTCCTGCAGATTCCCGGCTACGTCGTGCTGCTGTACGAGTGGAACCATATGTATCGGTACATCCCCCTCGATGGGCGCCCGCACGTCAGCCCGAATATCCGGCTTCCGATGGGCGACTCGCGCGGACGCTGGGAGGGCAACACGCTGGTCGTGGACGTCACCAACTTCACCGATCGGACGTGGGCCGTGGGACACGGAGCGCCGCCAGAGGGCGCGCCGGCCAGCGCCATCTCCACCGGACACGGCGTCTTCCACACCGAGGCGCTCCACGTCGTCGAGCGCTTCACCTTGATCGATGCCAATACGGTCCGCTATGAGGCGACGATCGAGGACCCGAAGGTGTTCACCCAGCCGTGGAAGATTCAGTTCAACGCGTTCACGAGGGCACCGGCGGATCATCAGTTGTTCGAGTACGCGTGTCACGAAGGCAATGGCCGCAATGTCAAGCTGATGACCGGGTTTGACATCGACAAGTAGACCGACCTTCGAAGGACTCGCGAGGCGGGAAGGAAACACCGGGAGGCATGAAGCGATGAGAACGAGAATCCTGGTTTCAACAATCGGCGCCGCGCTGCTCCTGGGAAGCGGCTCGCTACTGGCGCATCACGCGTTCTCGGCAGAGTTCGACGCGAACAGGCCGGTCAACCTGCGCGGAACGGTGACCAAGACCGAATGGATCAATCCCCATTCGTGGATCCACGTCGATGTGAAGGACGCCAGTGGGAAGGTGTCGAGCTGGGCGATCGAGTGCGGCGCGCCGAACTCCCTGCTCCGTCGCGGGCTGAACAAGATGTCGATCCCGGCGGGCACCCAACTCGTCATCGAAGGCTATCAGGCGAAGGACGGATCGACGACCGCCAACGCGAGGGATATCACGCTGCCGGACGGGCAGAAGTTCTTCGTCGGCTCCTCCGGGACGGGCGCGCCGTACGAGAAGGACAAGGACAACAAATAGGACAGCACGCCGCCACGTCGCTCATCGCCGGCCTGTCGGTGACGCGCGGCGGCGTTCCCGCGAATCGACAGCCTTACCTTCCTTACGCCACCGTCTTGCAGCAGTACTCGGGGCACGATGGGTCCGCCTGGGGTGCGAGCACGCCCCACCGACACGTGGGCGCGGGGGCCATGCGCGCTTTATCGTCTTGACGTCTCGGGCAGTGGGTAATAGTCTTACTCGTAGGAGTAGGACATGCGCATTACCGCGAAGGGCCAGGTCACCATTCCGCTGGCGATTCGTGAAGAGCTTGGGTTGCTACCCGACAGCGAAGTCGAGTTCGACATCGTGGGACGCACGGCCAGAATCCGTAAGGTCGTCAACACGAAGCGCCGGGGATGGCAGATGGTCGAGCGTCTCAAAGGGACGGGCAACAAGCGGATGACGACCGGCCAGATCATGGCGCTGACCAGGGGGGAGGATTGACGCGGACGCTGGTCGATTCGAACGTCATTCTCGACATCACCCAGGAGGACGAACAGTGGGTCGACTGGTCCTCCACCATGCTGGCCGGGGCAGCCGAGCGCGGCAGCCTGTTCATCAATCCGATCATCTATGCGGAGGTGTCGGCCGGCTACGACCGAATCGAACAGGTGGAGGACGCGCTGCCGCCGGAGTATTACCGACGGGCACCACTGCCGTGGGAAGCCGCGTTCCTGGCCTCGAAGTGCTTCGTGCGCTATCGGCGTCGAGGCGGCACGAGACGGGCCCCGCTACCAGATTTTTACATCGGGGCGCATGCCGCAGTGGCCGAGATGACGCTGCTGACGCGTGATCCGCGCCGGTATCGTAGCTATTTTCCGCGGCTCCGAATCATTGCGCCGTGACGAGCGGTCGGACTTTCACCAACACCCAGCAGGAGGAGGCGTCCCGGAATGGTGGCAAGCCGACGCGAGCAGGTCGTGCGCAAAGAGCTGACCCGGAGTGATAATGTGCGCGCAAGACGGAGGCCCACGATGCGGACCACCCGATTCCTGTTGTTCCCGTGTGCGCTGGCCCTGGTTGTCGGCGGAGCGTTGATCTCACCCTGCCTCGATGCGGGGGTTGAGGCACAAGCGCCCGCGACAACGCCGAGCGGCGCGACGACCCCGGCGCCCCGCACGCCGTGGGGCCACCCCGATCTGCAGGGCATCTGGAGCCCCGGCTACTACCTGACGCCGATGGAACGGCCCAGCAAGTACGGCGGGCGGGAGTTCCTGACCGACGAAGAAGTCGCGGACCTGGAGCAGAAGGCCTCGGCCGCGCCGGGCCGCAACGCCCGCCTGGAGCGCGGCTCAGTGGCGGACGTCGAAGGCGCGTACAACGATGCGTTCACGGGCCGTGGCACGAAGGTCATCCGAACCAGGCGTACCTCGCTCATCATCGAGCCGAAGGACGGCAGGATTCCACCGTTGACACCCGACGCGCAGAAGCGCGCCGAGGCCTCCCGCCGGGCACGGGCTCTTGCGACACCTGCCGAACTTGCGGCAGCGTTCGTTGACGGGGATCGCACTGTCACGCCGTACCCGGTCGACCGCACCATGGGCGGTGGGACGGCGAACCCCGAGGAGCGACCGGCCGATCGGTGCCGCGGCGTCAGCCTGCCGTTCATGGGAAGCTCGGGCACGTTCAGCCGCTTCGTCCAGGGTCCCGGGCACGTGTCCATCTACCACGAGGACGGTCATCGCGGCGGCGCCTATCGGCACATCCCGCTCGACGGCCGGCCCCACCTGCCGTCACAGGTGCGTCAGTGGCTCGGACATTCAGTAGGGCATTGGGAAGGCGACACGCTCGTGGTCGACACGACGAACTTCACGGACAGGACCGACTTCCAGGGCTCGCGGGACAACCTGCACCTGGTCGAGCGGTACACCAGAGTCGCCGCGGATATGATCATCTACCGCGCGACGATCGAGGATCCCGCCACTTTCACCGCGCCCTGGACGTTCGAGCTGCCTCTCTCGAAGGCGGACGAGAAGCGGAACCAGATCTTCGAAGCCGCGTGCCACGAAGGCAACTACGCAATGACGAGCATTCTCGCCGGCGCGCGCCTGGACGAAAAGAGGCGCAAGCGTTAACGACTCGTCAAGGCTACTTCTTCTCGGTCGGATCCCTGCCGTCGAGCGGCGCACCCGTCCCTGACGAGCCCATGAACAACGTCTTGCCGTCGGGGAGCGTCAGATCGCGGCCGTTGGCCCGCCGCGAGCCGTCTTTCGCCTGATATCCGTCGACAACGATCTGCATGCCGTTCTTGATGATGTCCTTGGAGAATCCTCGGCGGAACAGGTTGTGCGGGTTGCCCGCCTCGATCATCCACTTCTCTACCGCACCGTCCGGCTTCTTCACGTCGATGTGGAACCACGCGTGCGGATTGATCCACTCCACCTTCGTGACGGTCCCTTCGAACTTGATCGGCTTGCGCGCGTCGAATTCGGCAGAGAACGCATGATGAGCCATCAGGGGCGCGCCGCCACAGACGAGACCAAGGCCGGCGAGTGCAACAGCCGCTGTGGCCTGCTTTCGCGAGAACATGTTCATTCCTCCTGAATCGGTTGCCTATTCCTCAATCCTGGTGGGCTTGCGAATGATTTGCATGGACAGCGTTCCGCCACGCCGCCCGTAATCGTCCTCCCACGACTTGACGAGCATCTCCTTCCGCAGGTGGCCGTAGATCAGCTCCTCGACCATTTCGATGCAGCGGTACTCGAAGACTCTCGCGTGCTCCTCCATGCGCTTGTACAGGGGCATCTTGATCGTCCACGGCCGGGTGAACGTGCTGGGATCCTCGATCGTCGCTTCGTACGTAATGTGATTGGGCGAGGTCGGCGTGTAGCGCTCGGTGACCTTCATCTCGGCGCTGTGATGGTTACCGGCGCGGTCGAACCAGGTCTGATCGTTGAGGTTCGTCACCGTCACGACCAGCGTGTCCCCCTCCCACTTGCCTACCGAGTGTCCCATCCACGACTCGATGCCGGGGTCGTCCACCTCATCGAGATGGATCGTGCGCCCGGCGTTGGAGAATCCGTAGGCCAGCATGACCCTGTCTCTTATACACATCTCCGAGCCCACGAGACTAGGCATGATCT
>CAZCEL010000063.1:0-14982 GCA_964497175.1 uncultured Bifidobacteriaceae bacterium | reverse complement strand
AGATCATGCCTAGTCTCGTGGGCTCGGAGATGTGTATAAGAGACAGAGATAGGAACCGAGGCGATCCTTGGCCAGCCGGGCCGCCTCGAGCGCGCGCAGAATCACGAACAGATACAGGCCGAGCGCCACCAGGACGCCGGCAAACCCCTGCTCCTCGGCCAGCACCGAGAAGATGAAATCGTTGTGGGCCACGGGGAGAAACCGCAACTGGCCTTGCGTCCCCTGCATGAAGCCCTTGCCCGTCAATCCGCCCGATCCGACCGTGATGCGCGCCTGGATCTGCTGGTAACCGGCGCCCCTCGCATCCTGCGACGGATCGAGAAATGTCGAAATCCTCGTCTTCTGGTAATCCTCGAGGGCATACCTCCAGGCGACGGGCGCCGTGAGGAGCAGCCCCAGACAGGCGATGCCGAGCACGCGCAGGCGCATGCCGGCAAGATAGGCAACGCCCAGGAACACCGGGATGAGCGTCACCGCCGTCCCGAGATCCGGCTGTTTCGCGATAAGGGCGAACGGTAGAGCCGTGAGACTTCCTCCGATCGCCAGGTCGATCCAGCTGGGCTTACCGCGACTCTCGCCGAAGTACTTGGCGAGCACCAGGGCCACGCCGATCTTGGCAAACTCGGACGGCTGAATATTGGCAATCCCCAGCCCGATCCAGCGGCGGGCGCCCATCTGCACCGATCCGAGAAAGAGCACGTAGAGCAGCAGGCCGAGCAGTCCCAGGTAGACCAGGTGTGACTTGTCGGTGAAAGCCCGGTAATCGACCGTCAGCGTGACCAGCAGGGCGCCCAGTCCGAGCAGGATCGCTACGATCTGAGTCATCGGCAGGTGGAAGCCTCCGCGCGTGGGATCGGCGGTGGTGCTGGAGATCATCACGACGCCGACGCCGCACAGCGCCACGATCGCGGCGAGGAGCGCCCAGTCGATGTGGAAGTACAGGCGTCGCTCAAACATGGCAGCCGTCCGGACGACAGACGCTCGATCGCTTCACGGCCGGCGCTCCGTCAGGCTGGCAGCGGCGGCATGTTCGGCGACGCGCACCGCCGGCTGCGCCGGTGGGTCGTCGCGATCGGAGGGAGCCGGCAGCGGCGGACCTTGAATCGGCGGGGGCAGCGGCAGGCCCTCCTGCTTGGCGAAGAAGGTCTCGATCGCGTGTCTGGCGATGGGCGCCGCGTTCGCGCCGTGCTCGGCGTGCTCGGCGAACACGACCCCGGCGATCC
This sequence comes from uncultured Bifidobacteriaceae bacterium, assembly GCA_964497175.1. Lineage (GTDB taxonomy): Bacteria > Acidobacteriota > Vicinamibacteria > Vicinamibacterales > CAVVIG01 > CAZCEL01. The sequence continues at coordinate 13,759 of CAZCEL010000063.1, read as the reverse complement.
GTGGATCGTCGCGCGGGGCGAAGAAGACGAACCAGCCATGGTCGCGCAGATCCCGCTCGGACCGGCCGGCCGCCGAGCGCGCACCCTCGAGCGAGATCACCTGTGCCGTGCCCGTCTTGCCCGCGACGTCGCGACCCGCAATGCGCGCCCTCGCGCCGGTGCCGGCCGCGTTGACGACCAGCCACAGGCCGTCGCGCAGCGCCTGCACAGTCTCAGGCTTCAACCGGGCCTCCGCTTGCGGCGAGGGCGGCTTGGCCGGCTTCCACCCTGTTCCGTCGTCGACCGCTCTCAGCAGGTGCGGCGTGACGCGGGTGCCCCCGTTGGCGAGGGAGGCTGCGTAGACCGCCATCGACACGGGCGTCAGGCTGACGGCGCCCTGCCCGATCGAGACCGAGATGGTTTCGCCCGCGTACCACTTGTCACCGGTTCGCGTCCGCTTCCACTCGGGCGAGGGCACGAGGCCTTGAACCTCGTTCGGGAGGTCGATGCCGCTCTTGACGCCCAGGCCCAGGCGCGTCGCCCACTTGTGGATGCGATCGATGCCGACCATGTTGCCGACGGTATAGAAGTACACGTTGCAGGACTGCTCGATCGCGTGGCGCAGGTCGAGGGCGCCATGACCGCCCTTCTTCCAACAGGCGAAGCTCCGGCCGAAGAAGGTGGCGTGGCCCGAACACGACACTCTGAAGTCCGGAGTGATGACTCCTTCTTCGAGCGCCGCCGCCGCCACCGCCATCTTGAAGGTCGACCCGGGCGAGTACCGACCCTGAATGGCCCGATCCTGGAGCGGCAGGAGCTTGTCGGTGTTCAGAGCCGCCCACGTCGCCCGATCGATCCCCGCCGCGAACGCATTCGGGTCGTAGGCCGGCAGGCTGGTGAACGCCAGCAGCTCTCCCGAGCGCGGATCGAGGACGACCGCGGCGCCCTTGTAACCGAACGCCCGAAACCCGTCCTCGACGGCCCGCTGCACGTCAGCGTCGATGGTCAGCTGCAGGCGGGTCCCTTCGACCGGCGGCACTTCGTCGAGCGTACGAATCTCCCGGCCCACGCTGTTGACCACCACCCGTTTCGCGCCGTCTTCACCCATCAGCAGGCCGTTGTAGATCTTCTCGATGCCCGACTGTCCGACGATGTCGCCGCTCTTCAGCCGGGCGTCCTCCGCGACATCGCCCTCGCTGACTTCGCCGACGTAACCAAACAGGTGCGCGGCCAGCCGTCCCGGGTAGCGCCGCGTCGGCACCTGCTCCACGACCACGTCCGGCAGCTCGGAGTCGAGGCGGCGCGCCGACACCGCCGCGACCTGCGCAAGCGAGGCGTCCTGGACGATCGTCACGGGCCGGTAGGCCGGCTCCCGGCGGTGCCGCTCCACGATCTCCCGCACCTCGGCCTCGGGGACGGCGAGCACCGAGGCCAGCAGCCGCACGGTCCGGTCCAGATCCTTCGTGTGTTCCCGGACGATGGAGATGGAGTACGAGTGGCGGTTCTCGACGAGAACCTCTCCGTGTCGATCGAAGACGACGCCGCGCGGCGCCCTGAGCGCCAGCGTCCGCTGGTGGTTGTTCTCGGCCATCTCCTCGAACTTCTCGTGCTTGACGACCTGCAGCACCCAGAAGCTCACCGCAAGCACCGAGAACACGACCGTCGTGGCGTACTGGAGCACCGACAGCCGAACTCCGACGCGCCGGCGACCGTCCTGTTCTGACATTGCGCGTTACTCTTCGTATTCTAGTGTCAGCGGCGCAGCCGCGTCTGGGTTGCCTTCCGCCGTTCCACAACACCCGGAAGGAACTCGGCCACCCGGAAGGCCACGACACCCACGACCGCATTGCCCGCCGCCTGCCCGGCGACTCCCGCGTACGGACTGCCCAGCTCGCGCGAACCCACGACCACGTACAGCCCGATGACGATCAGCTGGTGCACGAGCGACGCCACGAAGAACACGACAAACCTCGGCAGGGCCTGAGCGACGATGAACTGCGTGCCCACGACGCCGGCGCCGAAGCCCACGATCGTCTTCGCCAGTCCGCTGATGCCGCTCACGCCGCCCGACAGCGCATCCTGGAGCAACCCCGCAAGCGTGCCGGTGAGCAGTCCGGTAACCGGCCCGAAGAGCAGCGCCGCGCCCACAACCACCACCAGCACGAAGTCGAGGACCACGGTCCCGCGAAAGACAAAACGTGCCAGCGTAGTCTGCAGCGTCAGCGCCAGGGCCGTTGCCAGGACCACCCCGGCCAGCCTCACCGGGGGAGCTCGCTTTCCGCCTCGGCTCCGGGCGTCGGCGTCAGCACCACCAGGACCTCCTCGAGCCGGAAGAAGTCCACGGACGCCTTCACGTCGATCGACCGGTACGCGGGGCCGCTCTTCTCGACCTGGTCGACCGTCCCGATCACGAAGCCTTTGGGGTAGATGCTGTCGATGCCCGAGGTGACGACCACGTCGCCGACCGCGACGTCGGCCACGTCCGACACGTACTCCATGCGCAGCCGGCCATCACCGATCCCCATGACCACGCCCTGGGCCCGCGTGCGCTCGACGAGCCCGCCCGCGGCGGCGTTGCGATCGACGATCAACTGCACCTTCGAGGCGCGGCCGGCCGTCAGCACGATGCGACCGACGACGCCCGAGGGCGCAATCACCGCCATGTCCGTCCGGAGCCCGTCCGCGGACCCCTTGTCAATCGTGAGCGTGCGGTACTCGGAGGTCGCCCCAGCCGCGATGATCTCGGCCGCGGCGGTGGACAACGACAGCCGGTCGCGCAGTTCGAGCAGGTGCTGGAGCGATCGGCTGCGATCGGCGCGCGCCCGCTGCTCCTGCAGCTGAACCTGTGCCCGCGCCAGCTCGCGCCGGAGCCGCTCGTTGTCGACATGCACCTGTCGGAGCGAGACGTACCCGTTCCACACACGTCGCGTTCCGCTCAGCAGCGCGTCGGCGCCGCGCTGGACTTCGGCGAGCGCGCCGAAGGCCGCCACCTCGAGGATCGGGGCGCCGCTCCGGGCAGGGACCTGGGCCGAGATGAGCACGACGTGGCCCACGATGGCTGCGAGGAAGAGGTAGCCCGCGCGTTGGCGGATGTCGAACGGTGCCACTGGAGGGTCAGTCGATCGAGATCTTCCGGAGGAGGTTGAAATCCGAGAGCATCTTGCCGGCCCCGAGCACGACCGACGACAGCGGATCCTCGGCCATTGCCAGCGGCAGGCCGGTCTCCTCGCGCAGCCGCTTGTCCAGGTTTCTGAGCATGGAGCCGCCCCCGGTCAGCACGATGCCACGGTCGACGATGTCAGCCGACAGCTCTGGCGGCGTGCGCTCGAGCGCCACGCGCACGGCGTCCACGATGACGTTGACGGTTTCGGTGAGCGCCTCCCTGATCTCCTTGTCGCTCACCGTGATCGTCTTCGGCACCCCTTCAATCAGATGCCGTCCCTTGATCTCCATCGTCATGCGCTCGTCGAGCGGGAAGGCGGATCCGATCTCGATCTTGATCTGCTCGGCCGTCCGTTCGCCGATCAGCAGGTTGTACGTCTTCTTGATGTACTGAATGATGGCCTCGTCCATCTCGTTGCCTGCGACACGGACCGCCTTGCTGTACACGATGCCCGCCAGCGAGATGACGGCGATATCCGTCGTGCCGCCGCCGATGTCCACGATCATGTTGCCCGACGGCTCGGTGATCGGCATGCCGGCGCCAATGGCCGCGGCCATGGCCTCCTCCACCAGGTGCACCTCGCTCGCCTTCGCCCGATAGGCGCTGTCCTTCACGGCTCGCTTCTCGACCTGCGTGATCTCGGACGGCACGCCGATCACGATTCGCGGACGGACCCAGACGTTCCGGTTGTGCGCCTTCTTGATGAAGTAGGTCAACATCTTCTCGGTGACCTCGAAGTCGGCGATGACCCCGTCCTTCATCGGCTTGATGGCGACGATGTTGCCGGGCGTCCGGCCCAGCATGTCCTTGGCATCCTTGCCGACGGCCTCGACCCGGCCGTTGACCTTGTTGATCGCGACAATCGACGGCTCGTTGACGACAATCCCCTTGCCGCGCGCGTACACGCAGGTATTGGCCGTCCCGAGGTCGATGGCCAGGTCGCTCGAGAACAACGACAGCATCGAACGGAGATTCACCGGGCGCTCCTAGCCTTCATATATCGGCACGAGCAGCCGCCGACTGGATGCCGTTCTTGCCGCGGTCCTTGACCTGGTACATGGCGGCGTCGGCCGCCTGGAGCAGCCCGTCGGGCGTCAGGGCTACGTCAGGAAGCGTGGCGACGCCAACCGAGGCTGTCAGATGGTGGTTCACGCCGTCCACGGCCAGAAACGGGTGCTCGGCGATGCGTGCCCGAATGCGCTCGCCGACCGCCACCGCGCCGCCGCCACCAGTGTCGGGAAGCACGACCGCGAACTCATCGCCCCCAAACCGGGCGACGATGTCGGTTTCGCGGGCCGACGTGCGAATGACAGCGCCCGCTTCGACCAGCGCACGGCTTCCGGCCAGGTGTCCGTACGTGTCGTTGATCGCCTTGAAGCCGTCGAGATCGAGGAACAGGACCGACAGCGGCCGGCCGCTCCGCGAGGCCCGCTTGACCTCGCGGCGCAGGACCTGGTTCAGGTACCGCGAGTTGTACAGCCGCGTCAGATCGTCGGTCACCGACAGTGCCTCGGCCCGCTGCAACAGGAGCGCGCTGTCGAGCGCCGCGGCCGCCGGCTCCAGCAGCGTCCGCAGAGCGCCCAGAACCGCGGGCGTCAGACGCGGCGCGTCACTGGAGGGAAGGCGGTCAATCGCGATGATGGCGCCGACCTGGCGGCCCCGGCTCGCCAGCGGAAGCGCGATTACCGTCACGCTCGACGCGTCCGCGATTCGCGAGTCGACCCGCAGATCGGCGCTGAAGAACGCTTCGTCACGCTGGCTGACCCAGGCGGCAACGGCGCGGGCGGCTGGGCCAAGATCGGGACCCAGTTCCCGCTCGTACAGGACCGACGGGGTGCCCGAGAGGTCGGCCGATACGACTGCCCAACAGGGCGCCGGGATCAGCAGCGATATGCGCACGACCAACGCTTCAGCCAGACCGACCGGGTCGAGCGTGGCGGTGACGGCACGAATCAGGTCGAGAAGCGTCGCGCGGCTCTCGACACCAGCGCGCAGCGACCGATGCATCTGCCGCAGCCGCGACGCAAGATCGACGCGGCCCGCTTTCGACGAGATCAGCGCAAGCGCTTTCGGCGAAGGCGGCGCAAGCATCGTGGCGCGCGGACCGCGGGACGCACGCGCAAAAGCCTTGCCCGTCAGGCGCTGGCGGGGTGTGGACAAGCTGGGCACTCGTAAGTTCTTCTAACGACAGCAAATATACCATACCGAGGGGAGCCGCTCCCTTGCCACGCGCCCCCTCCTGGCATACGATGAACGTCTTGGAAGGGCTGCCCAGATGACGATGCTCGATCGCATGCGCAGGCACCGGAACTGGCTCAAGTGGAGCCTCGCGCTCGTGTGCCTCGCGTTCGTGATCTTCTACATTCCGGATTTTCTGCAGGATCCGACCAACATGGCCGCCACCGACACCGTGGCGGTGATCGATGGGCGGGAGATCAGCGCAGAAGAATTCCGCCGTACTTACCAGGCGCAACTGCAGGCGTATCGGGCGGCGTACGGCGGTGAAATGAGCGAGCAGCTCCTGAAGCAGCTCGGGATCGATCAGCAGATCCTCCAGCAGATGGTGGACGAGCGCGCCGCGCTGGCCGAAGCGGAACGTGTCGGCATCCGGGTCAGCGACCAGGAAGTCGCCCAGCGGATCCTTGCGATTCCGGCCTTTCAGGAGAATGGCGCGTTCGTGGGATCCGAGCGCTACCAGCAGATCCTGATGATGCAGAGGCCGCCGTTGTCGGTCACCGAGTTCGAGGACGGCATCCGGCGCGCGCTCATGGTGGAAAAGCTCCGCCGGTCCATCACCGACTGGCTGTCTGTGTCCGACAAGGAGCTTGAACAGGAGTATCGGCGGCGCAACGACAAGGTGAAGCTGGCCGTCGTGACGTTCTCCGCCGACAGTTATCGCCCGGACGTGTCGGCCTCTGACGCCGAGGTGTCGAGCTATTTCGACGGCCACGGCGAGGAGTTCAGAATCCCGGAAAAACGCAAGGTCCGCTACCTGCTGGTCGACGTCGACGCGATGCGCGCGAAGATCACGCCCTCCCAGGCCGAGATCGAGCGGGCGTACCAGGACAACATCGAACAGTACACGACGGCCGAGCAGGTCCGCGCCAGCCACATCCTGCTGAAGACCGAGGGCAAGGACGAGGCGGCCGTCAGGGCGAAGGGCGAGGACATCCTGAAGCAGGCGAAGGCCGGCACCGACTTCGCCGAGCTGGCCAGGAAGCATTCCGAGGACGAAGCCAACGCCAAGAACGGCGGCGACCTGGACTATTTCGGGCGCAATCGCATGGTGCCGGCCTTCGACGCGGCCGCCTTCGCGATGGAAGAGGGACAGATCAGCGACCTGGTCAAGACCGACTACGGCTTTCACATCATCAAGCTCACCGACAAGAAGGCCGGCAGCACCCGGACGCTCGCCGAGGTTCAGCCGCAGATCGTCGAGCAGCTGGCGTTCGATCGGGCCCAGACGCAGGCCACCAATCTCGCCCAGACGCTGGAGGCTCAGATCAAGAAGCCGGCCGATCTCGACACGGTGGCCAAGGCGCAGGGCATCGAGGTGCAGGAGACCGGGTTCTTTGCCCGCGACGAACCCGTGCTCGGCGTCGGCGCTTCCTCGGAGATGTCTGCCCGGGCGTTCGAGATAAACCAGGGCGACGTCTCAGGGGCCATTCGGACCGCCCGCGGCTTCGTCTTCCAGACGGTGACTCACAAGCAGGATTCGTACGTGCCGAAGCTCGACGAGGTGAAGGAGAAGGTCCGAGGCGAAATCATCTCGCAGCGCGCTCGGGACATGGCGAAACAGAAGGCGGCGGAGCTGTCCGCGAAGGTCAAGGGAGCGGCCGATTTCGAGAAGGCCGTCAAGGCGGCCGGCGCCGAGGTCAAGACGACTGAACTGGTGACCCGCGACTCGCCGCTGCCCGATGTCGGCTCTGCGCCGGATGTTCTCGATGCGGCATTCAGGCTCGCGCAGGGAGCGGTCAGCGAGCCGCTCACGACCTCCAGCGGCACGGTGGTCATCAAGGTCGTCGAGAAGCAGGAGGCGACCGCCGCGGATCTGGCATCGAACAAGGAGACCTTCCGCGCGGAGCTGCTGAGCGATCGGCGCAATCGCCTCTTCAGCTCGTACATGGTCAAGGCCAAGCAGAAGATGCGGATCGACGTCAACCGCGAAGCGATGCAGCGGGTGATTGGGTAGCGGTCAGCGAACAGGTCTCAGCGAACAGGTCTCACCTACGGCGTGGCCGGCCGCGCGCGCTCGGCCGCGCGCGCGCCGCTCAGGATATTCGGCACGGCGTGATTGCCCTCGTGGAGAGCGGGGGGCGCCTGTCGAGGGGGATCACGCGAACCTCGTGGATCATCTCGTGGTCGGTGCACGACACGGTTCACACCGTTCGACCGAGCGGCGATCAGGACCGCGGGGCCTCCGGCAGCGCGAACGCGACGAGCGTGGCGCCCGCCGGCACGAGCACGTATTGGCGAGTGCCAAGCATATAGGTCATGGGCGAGGTCCCGTGCACGGTGGCGCCCATCTGGTAGTGCCAGAGCAGCTTGCCGGTCCGTGAATCGAGCGCCAGCACGTTGCCGGTGTCGTCGCCCGTCAACGCGAGGCCCGACGCGGTCGTCAAGACGCCGGCCGTGCCCGGCGACGGATACTGGAATTCCCACCGGCGCTGGCCGGTTGCCGGATCGATAGCGCGCAGGGCGCCGAAGGTGCCCTGCGGTCCGGTGGCCTTCTGCGTCGCGCCGCCGAGGAACCACTCGCCGACCTTGAAGTTGGGCTTCCAGCCGAAATACGTCGCGCAGGTCTCGCGCGCGTTGACGAAAAACAGGCGCAGCGCCGGATCGTAGGACGGTGGATAGAAATTCGTCCCGCCCGACAGGTCCGGACAGGTCATCGATCCTTTCTTGTCCGGTGTGTTGTCCGGGATCAGCACGGGCCGCCCGTCGCTGCCGATCTCCTTCGCCCACGTGGTGTGCACGTACGGCCGGCCCACGAGGAGCGCTCCGTTGGTGCGGTCAATCGTGTAGAAGAAGCCATTGCGATTGGCGACCATGACCACCTTTCGCGGCTGGCCTCCGACGGGCAGGTCGGCCAGGATCGGCACGTGCGTCGAGTCCCAGTCGTGCACGTCGTGCGGCGTGAACTGATAGTGCCACTTCCGGAGCCCAGTATCCGCGTCGAGCGCCAGAAGCGAGTTGCTGTACAGGTTGTCGCCCTTCCTGTCCTCGCCGTGGAAATCCGGCGCCGGGTTCCCGGTTCCGTAGTAGAGCAGGTTCAGCCCGGGATCGTAGCTGCCCGTCACCCACACGCCAGCGCCGCCGCGCTCGGCCGAATCGGCCGCCCACGTCTCACTGCCGGGCTCGCCTTTCGCGGGAACCGTATCGTAGCGCCATGCGCGCTGGCCCGTCTCAGCGTCGTAGGCCGCGATGAAGCCCGGCGCACCGTACTCGCCCCCGGCCACGCCCACGACAACCCGGTTTCTGACGACCAACGGCGCGATCGTCGAGGCATATCCCTTCTTGTAGTCGTCCAGGGCCACATCCCATCCAACCTCACCGGTTCTAGCGTCGAGGGAGATGAGGTGGGCGTCGAGCGTCGTCATGAACAGCCGGTTGCCGAGCATGGCGAATCCCCGGTTGACCGGCCCGCAGCAGACCCGCAAGTCGTCGGGCAGCTGCCGGCGATAGCGCCAGAACGATCGGCCGGTCCGTGCATCGAGCGCCCAGGCGTGATTGTTGGGGCCCGTGACATACAGGACGCCGTCGTGCACGAGCGGCGTCGTCTCGAACATACCGAGCGTGCCGGTCTGGAACGTCCACTGGTGGACGAGGCGATTGACGTTCTGAGGCGTCACCTGCGTGAGGGGGCTGTGGCGGCGGCCGCTGTAGTCGCCCCCGAACATGAGCCATTGCGACGGGTTCGGGCCGGCCAGCAACTGATCGCCCGTCACGGCGGAGGGCTTCTGCTGCGCCTCGAGCGTCGCGAGCAGTGCCGCCGCTCCCGCAAGCCCGACGAGGGCGCCCCGGATGATCTGCATGCGCATGGGTCTCACCGCCTCACTGATCTGGTTGGTTGTCACGGCAATCTTCCACGCAGGGTGCCCAGGTAGCGGAGCAGGTCGTCGAGCTCGCCCTCGCTCAACTGCTGGACGGAGTAGGCGGGCATCAGCGACCGCTTCTCGAGCGCGACGGCCTTCACGTCGGACTTCACGAATCCCTGCAGGCGCTCGGCCGAGTCCATGATCTGCACGGAGAAGAGGTCCTCGTTCTTGCGTGCGCCTCGAATCGCGCGGCCCTCGGCGGTCGTCACGGTCACCGGCTCGTAGCCTTCACGGATGTCCTCGACGGCCCCGCGGATCTGGCGCACGAGCGTGTCGCGCGTCCGCGCCACACCGATGCGCGAGAGGTCGGGACCGAGCACGCCGCCCCGCCCGTTGACGCGGTGACAGCTCGCGCACCGCGCCTGGAAGATCCGCTCGCCGCTGGCCGCGTCGCCGCGCGGCGGGCCGGTCGGCGGGGGGGCGCTCACCGTGCGCAGATACATCAGCACTTTCCAGGTGTCGGGCTCCTGGAGGAATACGTTGGCGGGCGGCATCTCGGTGCCCGGAACTCCGCGCCGAACCAGGCGATACAGACCCTCTTCGGTGGCGCCCGAGGTGAAGACGCCCGTCAGGTTCGGCCCGCGAGCGCCTCGCGCGTCCATCCCGTGGCAGTAGGCGCAGTTCGCGCGGTATGCCGCCATGCCTTCGTCTATCACGTCGGGGGTGGGCTGAAAGGGATTCGTGAGCGGCTGAGGGTCGGTCTGCGCCAGCGTCGCGGCGCTGGCGATCACCGACAGCACCACCGCTATCGCCCATTTGTACGCGAGAACTCCTACTCTTACCATCGCTGCTCCAAAAACGCGCGCGCGACAATGGCTCGGGCTGCCACCGATGCGGCAGCGGAAATAACCCGAACCGGCCGGAAATCCGGCCTCGTCAGATATCTGCCGTCAGTGTTTCGTACGCGGGGCGGCCGGCCTCGAGCGAGGTCAGGATCATGTCGGCCGACACTGGAGCACGGCGAATCACATCGTCACCCAGCGCGTCGGCGAGGGCGTTCAGGATCGCACAGCAGCCCGCAGCGACCGGTGGCTCGCCGATGCCGCGCGAGCCCACCGGCGTGAACGGATCGGGAATGTCGAGCGCCGCCCACTCCATGCGCCGGGGCGCGTCGAGCATGGTCGGCGGCTTGTTGTAGTGGAAGCGCTTGGCGAGCGGCACGCCGTAGTGCTTGTCGTAGACCCACTTCTGCCCGATGGCGTGTCCGATCCCGAGCATGGAGCGGCCCAGAATCTGACCGCCGAGGCTGCGCGGGTGCAGGATCGTGCCCACGTCCGCCACGGCGACGTAGTCCAGGATGGCATAATGGCCGGTCTCGACGTCCACTTCGACTTCGGCAAAGCCGGCCACGAACGAGAAGGGTTGGCCGCCGGCCGGATAGCTGTCGCGCGCCACCCCCATCAATCCCTGACCCGCCAGCGCCGCCGCCGACGCCTTCGTGAGGGCGTTGATGTCCTTGGGCACTTCGTGTCCGTCGTACTGGCCGCCTAGCTCGATGGCCTTCTGGGCCGCCTGCGCGAGCGTCATGCTGCGGCCGCCGCCCGACACGCGCTCGTTGGCCACCTGGTAGGACGCGGGACTGCCGCCAAGCGTCTTCGCGGCAATCTCCTGCAGCTTCTTCTTGGCGTCCATGGCGGCCGCGTGCGCGGCGCGCGTCATGGCGTGCGTCGTCTGACTGCCACCCGAGATGCAGGTCCACGGCAGGTGTTTGGACGTGTTCCCCCACACCACCTCGACCTTCTCCCACGGCACGCCCAGAACCTCGGCCGAGACGCGGTGCACGTCGATGACCGATTCGGTGCCCAGATTGCCAATCCCCGACTGCGCCACCAGCCGGCCGTCGGGCTTGATGATGAGCAGGCCGTCGAAGCCGGTCGAGCCGGCGAAGAACGTGCTCGTGGCGACGCCGACCCCCCGCACTTTCGAGCCGGATCGCTGTCGGCTCCGAGCCTTCCGCTGTTGCCACTGGAAGAGCTCGGCGCCCTTGTCGAGCGCCTCACGCACGAACGCGCTGGTGCTCGACATCCCGCCCTTGGCGCCGGGGCCGGGAGGCCCGGCAATAGACCGTCCCGCAGCCGCGTTGATCTTGTGAATCTCCACTTCGTCGATGCCAAGCTGTCGCGCGGCCTTGGCGAGCATGGGCTCGACAATCGTGATCGCCTGCATGCCGCCCGGCTGGCTCTGCGAGACACGCGGGGGCGTGTTGGTCAGGACGGTCACGCTTCTGTACCGCATGGCTGGAGACTGATACAGAAGCGAGGTGATGAGGCCGCCAATCCCGGCATCGCCCTGCGCCTCGTAGGGGCCGTTGTCACTGATGACGAACAGGTCGAGAGCCGTCAGCTTGCCGTCCTTGGCGAACCCGGCCTTGACGCGCCCCACGAATGCGGGCCGCGCACCGCCCATGTAGTGCTCCTCGTCCCGCGACACGCGCAGCATGACGGGGGCGTTGGCCTTCTTCGACAGCAGCGCCGGAATGGCGACCGACACGTCGCTCGTGATCTTGCTGCCGAAGCCGCCGCCGCAGTACTCGCTGATGACGACGACTTCCTCCGGCTTCACGCCGGCAAGCGCCGCCACGGCGGCGATCGTCTGCACGGTGCTCTGCGTGGAGCAGTGCATGTAGAGCTTGCCGTTCTGCCAGTACGCCATCGACGTGCGGGGCTCGAGCGTCTGGTGGCTGGTGTTGGGCGTGGCGAACGTCTCGTCGAGAACGAGCGCCGCGTTCTTGAAGCCGGCCTCGACATCGCCGTACGTCCATTCAGCGCCTGGCTTACCCATCGGCATCTGGCCCTCGGACGCGGCCGCGAAGTCCTCGGCCGTCCACTTCAGCTCGCCGACGGCCTGCGGGGCGAAGGGACCGCCGGGTGCACCTGGCTTGGGCATCCAGACGTTGCCATCGGTGCGGGCGTTGGGCCCTCCCGGCCGCAGGCTGTCGAGCGGATCGATGACAAACGGGAGCGGCTCGTATTCGACCGTGATCCGCTCGATGGCCTCGATCGCCGTGAGCTCGTCGACGGCCGCCACCGCAAGGATGGGCTCGCCTTCGTACACGGGCTCGTTCGTCAGCGCCCGCTCGTTGTGCGGATCGACGGCAACCGCCTGGCCGAGATCTGTGACCCCGCCGGCCGGTTTCGGCAGATCGTCTGCGGTGACGATCGCCTTCACGCCCGGCATGGCGAGCGCCGCGCTGGTATCGATGCGCGTGACGCGCGCGTGCGGCATCGTGCTCAGCAACTGCCGCGCGAACAACATGCCCTCGGCGCGGAAGTCCTCTGAGTACTTGGCCTGCCCGGTGACCTTCGCGACGATGTCCTGCGTCTGGTAGTTCTGTCCGACCAGCTTGGTGTCAGCCACGTGAATGCTCCTGAAGAGTAGGCGCCCGTGAGCGCACCTGTCGATCTTCGCCGCATCTGCGGCGTTGTCAAGGACTTTGACCGACAGTTTAGGCTATATCCTGCCCGTTCGTCATGTCCGTGGCTGCGCTACTCGCGTGGACGGCCGGCCTGCTGCTGGCCGGGGGGGCCGTGTGGGCCGGCGGCCTGTTCTGGCGCTACATCACAATCGGACCGGCCTACAAGGCGAAGGTGCTGTGCACGGCCATCTTCGGCTGCGGGCGCGTCATCGATCCCGGGCGGGCCGAGGACGTCGCGGTCGACACCTATTGGCTGCTGCGTGCGTTCCGATCGCGGGTCGATCCGGTCCACGCGACGGTAACGGCGTCGTTTCTGGGCCTCAGGCCCCGAACTGCGGTCCATCGACCCGGGCTGGGCGCAACCCTGCTGCCGGACGGCTGCGGCCAGGACTTTCCAATTGGGAGGACATTGCCTCCCCATCCGACGATTCCAAGTGTCCGACACATAGAAGGGAACAAGTCGCCGGCTTTGCACGCCGTCGTCCAGGCGGCCTTCCGAGAGCCCAACCCCCGCCTCCTCCGGCGCACGCGCGCACTCGTCGTCATGCGCGAGGGACGGGTGGTCGCCGAGCAATACGCCTCGGGCTTCGCGGCGACGACTCCCCTGCCTGGGTGGTCCATGACCAAAGGGGTGCTGGGAACGCTCGTGGGGATCCTGGTGGGCGAGGGCCGGATGTCGCTCGACGACCAGGATCTGCTTCCGGAGTGGCGCCGGCCCGATGTGCGCGCGGACATCCGCCTGGAAGACCTGCTGCGCATGCGCAGCGGGCTCAGGTTTTCCGAGCTCTATTCGAATCTGTCGTCCGACGTGATCCAGATGCTGTTCAACCGGAGGGACGCGGGCGCCTACGCTGCGAGTCTGCCTCTTACCTCACCGCCGGGTACGGTGTGGAGCTACTCGAGCGGCACGACGAACATCCTGTCGCGGATTGCGCGGCGGGTCGTCGGCGAGTCAGCGTATCTCGAGTGGCCCCGCCGCGTGCTGTTCGATCCGATCGGCGTGGACAGCGCAACGATAGAGCCCGACGCGTCGGGCACATTCGTGGGATCGTCCTTCATGTTCGCGACTGCGCGCGACTGGACGCGGATCGGCCAGCTCTACCT
>CAZCEL010000062.1:12100-14988 GCA_964497175.1 uncultured Bifidobacteriaceae bacterium | reverse complement strand
GGGTATCGAGCGACAGTCTACGCCGACTTGGACTGCCGTGCGGCCCACGTCTTAGACTTGACCGCGTGCCCGCCGCCATTGCCGCCCTCGTCGCCATGTACGGCGCATTCATGGTTGTGGGTTGGGTGGCCTCCCGCAGGATCCGCGGCGGCACGGCCGCCGACCTGATCGTCGCCGGCCGCTCGATGCCGCTCTGGATCGCCGCGCTGACGATGACGGCGACCTGGGTGGACGGCGGCTACCTGCTCGGCACCACCGAAGGCGCGTACAAGTCCTCGATTCAGCTCGGGATTCAGGGCGGTCTGTGCTTCGGCATCAGCCTGATTCTGGGCGGTGTGCTGTTTGCCGGGATCATGCGGCGCCACGGCTTCACCACGCTGATCGATCCCTTCGAGGCGCGCTTCGGCCGCCTTTGGGCCGCGGTCCTGTTTCTTCCGGCGCTCGCGGGCGAGTTGTTCTGGAGTGCCGAGCTGCTTGTCGCCATCGCCTCGACCTTCGGCGTCGTGCTCGGCATGGACCTGCCGACCGCAATTCTTCTCTCGGCCGTCGTGACGACGGCGTATACGGTGCTTGGGGGGATGTGGTCGGTCGCCTACACTGACGTCCTCCAGCTCGGGCTGGTTGCCGTCGGCCTCGCGGCGGCGCTGCCGTTCGTGGTGGACGGCGCCGGCGGACTGTACGGGAGCTGGCTGACGTACGTGGCCGCCCGGCCCGAAGGGAGCGGCCTGCTGCCACCGCTGGCCCCTCAACCTCAGAGCGAGCTCTGGGGCAGAGCGTCCGTCGTGGGCTGGTGGGACGTGTCGCTGATGCTGATGTTCGGCGGCATTCCGTGGAACTGCTACTTTCAGCGCGTCCTGTCGTGCCGCTCACCGCGCGCGGCGCAGGGACAGTCGATCCTGTCGGGCGTGCTGACGATCGCGTTCACGGCGCCGCCGCTGCTGATGGGCGTTGCCGCCTTCGCGTATCCCTGGTCGCCGGCCAACGTGGCGCGGCTCCAGGCGAGCCCGGCCGATGCGATGCCGCTCCTCTTCGCGACCGCCGTGCCGCCGGCAATCGGCCTGCTCGGCCTCGCGGCGATTATCGGCGCCGTGACCTCCAGCTTCAGCTCGTCGATCCTGTCCGCGGGCTCGATGCTCGGCTGGAACGGTCTCAAGCGCCTGGTGTGGCCGTCGCTGTCGGCGGCCCAGTTGTCGCGTGCGATCCGCTCGTCGATACTGCTGTTCGGCGCGATTGCGACGGTGCTCGCGCTGCGCGTCCAGAGCGTGCAGGCGCTGTGGTACTTCACGAGCGACCTCGTGTTCGTGCTGCTGTTCCCGCAGCTACTCTTCGCGCTCTACGACAGGAAAGCGAATCGCATCGGATCGATCGTCGCGTTTGCCGTTTCGTTCGTCCTGAGAATCGGAGGCGGCGAACCCCTGCTGGGCCTGCCGGCGATGATCGCGTATCCACCGGAGGTACCGTTCCGGACACTCGCGGCCCTTGCCGGGCTCACGCTTCTGCCGCTCGTGTCTCGGGCGACCGCGCGCTGGGACGCGGCCCGGCCGCTTCACAATCCCGCCAGCACGCAGCCATGAGCGCCAGGCTGAAGGTCCTTGCCTGGCTCGCCCACCTGTACACGGCGATGGGGTTCGTGTGTGCGGCAGGCATGGCCGTGCTGATCGTGCGCGGCGGCGACGCCTCGTTCCGCCTGGCCTTCGTCCTGATGCAGGTGGCGACCCTCGTCGACGCCACTGACGGCTGGCTCGCGCGCAAGGCGCGGGTGAAGGACGTGCTGCCCGGCTTCAGCGGGCGCGCGCTCGACGACTTGATCGACTTTCACACGTACTCCTCGCTGCCGTTGCTGCTGCTCTGGCGCGCGGACGTTCTGCCGGGCGCCGTGGCGTGGCTGCTGATCGTGCCGCTGCTGGCCAGCGCCTACGGGTTCTCGCAGGTCAACGCCAAGACGGACGAAGGGTTCTTCCTCGGCTTTCCGTCGTACTGGAACATCGTCGCGTTCTATCTCTATATGCTCCAGCTGCCCGTCTGGGTGTCCGTCGCGCTCATCGTAATGTTTTCCGGGCTGACATTCGTGCCGACACCCTACATCTACGCGACGCAGGGCGGACCGTTCTCGACGCTCATCAACGGGGGCGCCGTGGTGTGGTTCGCCCTGATCCTGTGGACGCTGTCGGGGCAGGCGGGCGATCCACGAACGCTGGCGGCCGTGTCGCTGGTCTATCCGGCGATCTACCTCACGTTGTCCGCCGCGGTCACGTTTCGGCCGCGTTCGGGCGGTTGACGGCTGACGTCATCTCCTACTGCTTCACCTCGAGCGCCGGATTCACGTAGCCGGCCGTGAGCGTCTTCGATGGATCGATGCGGGCGATGAAGTACACGAGCATCGGAGACTCCACCGCGCCCCACTGGTGCGGCATCCCGGGAGGAATGACCATGATGTCGCCCGGCCCGACGCGCTGAGGCGTGCCGTCCCGATAGGGGCCGCCCACGGTCGGTGTCCTGAAGACCACCGACGAGCCCTTCCATGCCGGCACGTTGACGGCCATCGGCTGCGGGTTGCTGACCGTTCCGCCGGTGATCAGGATCGCCGTGCCCTGGAACACGTAGTAGATCTCGGTGATCTCACGGTGCACGATGCCGCTGAGGCTGGCGGGCGCGGCGCCGCCCTTCCGCGATTCCAGCCAGAAGTCGACCACGTGGGCACCGGCATCGATCGACTTCACGCCGGCGTTCAGGCCGGGATACGCCGACACCATTCGCTGCATCTCTGCAGCAGAGAACAGCATCCCCGTCGCCGGCGACCCTGGTCGAGGGGATTGCGCACCGAGGCCCGCCGTCAGAAGAACCGCCAGAACGACTCGCGTGGCTGACCGCACCATGGGTGCCCTCCT
>CAZCEL010000062.1:0-12000 GCA_964497175.1 uncultured Bifidobacteriaceae bacterium | reverse complement strand
TCAGAAGAACCGCCAGAACGACTCGCGTGGCTGACCGCACCATGGGTGCCCTCCTCGTTGTCTGCCGCCGGCACGTCACGATCGGTGACAACCCTGGTGGGGACGCCGGGCCGTCGGCGGGCCGGCTACGTCCACACGAGGGGGACGTCGTACCTGGAGAACTGACGGTCATGCGTCACGATCGTCAGGCCTTCGGTGAGGGCCTGGGCGATCAGCATGCGATCGAACGGATCCGAATGGTGAAGAGGCAGTGCCGCGAGTGGTTCCGCGTGGCGCAGCATGAGCGGCAGTTCGCTGAGGTCGCGGCCGAGAAGCTCCACGAACGAACCCGACAACCGCAGCCTCCCGAGCGCGCGCTTGATGGCCGCCTCCCAGCCCGATACGGCGCTCACCCATACGATGTCCGCTGACCGGATGGCCCGCCGTGCATCGCGGCCGAGGCGCGCGTCATCTGTGCGCCACCAGAGCACGACGTGAGTGTCGAGCAGCAGCCTCACCGCGAGCGGCCGGGCCGACTCGATCGCCCTGTGAACGCGCGAAGCAGCCGAGGGGGCAGCGGCGCGTCGAAGTCCTTCGCGATGTCGATCTTCCCCTGCCACCCTCCGGGCCTGCGGTTCGACCTGGCCCTGAACGCCACCAGGCGCGCGCGGGGGACGCCCGCCTTGGCAATCACGATGTCGGCGCCCTCAGCCGCTTCTTCGACCAGCGAGGAGAGCTGCGTCTTCGCCTCGTAGAGGTTGAGCACCTTCGTCATGCGCAATCGTAGCCAGAGGCGCGGACCTGGTCAAGTTGGTCAAGGTGATGGAGGTCACAGTGGGCGCGCGCAACCTGGTCGACCGGTTCCCGCGAGCGGGCCGCTACTTGACGGTGACACGTACTTCCGCGCTGACCCAGCAGCAGTACGTGCCCACCAGCAGCGAGCCGTCGTCAACGACCGCCTGCAGCACGTACTCGCCCGGCTCGCTGAACGCGACCCTCGTCGCGCTCTTGCCGTCGACGAGGGGTCCCTCCGCCGGCGCAATGGTGACGCGCCCGGTCGTCGGCCCGCGATACTTGCGCCAGCGGACCGAGAGCCCTTCGGGCTTTTTTGTCCGAAGATTGATCGGGAGTCCATCGTCGGTGGCCGTGACGACGAGGGTTGCGGTCTCGGCCCGCGCGATGGTCTGGGTGGCGGGCTCGACCGCAATTGTCGGCGCCAGGTTCTCGCCCTTTGTGCCCTCGATGGTCGTCTTCTGCCGATCGATCATCGATCGGCGATCGAGCGTGGCGATCACCGTGTCGCTCCGGCCGTTCGAGGTCAGCCGCCACGT
Source organism: uncultured Bifidobacteriaceae bacterium (assembly GCA_964497175.1). Lineage (GTDB taxonomy): Bacteria > Acidobacteriota > Vicinamibacteria > Vicinamibacterales > CAVVIG01 > CAZCEL01. Next base: position 10,690 of record CAZCEL010000062.1, on the reverse strand, counting down.
CAGCTTGCGCTCGCCGAAGTCCTTCGGCACAACCACGCGAAAGACCGACTTCTGCCAGGCGGGCACGAAATGGGTCGGCTGTCCACGGTCGGCCGGCCCGGGCTCGAACTGGTTGTCGGGCCCGATCGGGACGTCGAGCTGCTCCTCCTGGTTCCGGTTGAAGTACCCGAACCACATCGAATAGCTGCCGTCGGGATTGACCTCGAAGCCGTCGTAGACGGGCGCCACGTTCTGTCCGCGGATGTACTGCACCTGGCGACCCGACTGCGCGAGCACCAGGCCCGGCAGCCACGCCAGCAGGACACCCAGGACGACCAGTGGCATCGCGCGCGGCCCGTCTGCGGTTATTGCTGCTGGCCGCTGACCCGCGCCGCGCGGGCTCTGGCTCGCCGTTCGGCCGCCATCTTCCTGTACTCGTCTTCGTCGAGGTACAGCCAGCTGACGAACGTCCCGCCCATCTCCTCGGCGCTGGCCTGTCCCTGACCGACCCAGCGGTTCGGATCCGGGTTGAAGGGATTGGCAGACGTGTTGTCGTGCACCACGATGGCATGCAGCATCGTGCCGGCAGGCAGCAGCGGCGCCACCTCGTCCGCGTAGGCGTACTCGAGCTGCCAGCCGAAGTTGTACTTGTCCACGGCGCTCAGCATCTGCACGCGGCCGTTGGGAAGAATGGCCTCGAGCTGCAAGGCCCTGCCGCGAAAGTGCATATGTGGCGTGAAGGACTGCAGCAGCGCAGGCTTCTGCAGGTGGAAATAGGCGTCGTTGGTCACGCGCGCGTTGGGAGGAATATCCAGCTCGTACGCCGGAAATTTCTGGAAGAAGGCGCTCATCACGGCGTGCTTCGGCGTCACGCCAGGCGGGTAGAACACGAAGCCCACCGACGACTGATCGGTGGCTTCCTCGCCTCCGGCGGAATAGTGCATCTGAAACGACACCTTCGAGCCCTTCTTGAGCAGGACTCCGGTCTCGTTGTTGTAGAACACGCCGGGCTTGCCGGGCAGAAAACAGCCGAACGAGGACGCGCCCGTGCCGGCGTTGCTCTCGGCGGCCTGCCGCCGCTCTTCCTCGGCCGCGCGCGCCTCTTCCTCGGCGTACTGATCCCGGGGAGCGACCGGCGCGGCGGCGCCCCGCGCGCCCGGGTCGTTCACGGGTCCGGCGCAGAAGTGGTGCACGATTCGTCGATCCCCCGGCTTCAACTGCACGGCTTTGACCCACCGGTCTTCCGTCAGGCCCGTGTCGACCGTGAACGATTCCCACCAGTCGGATCCGTTCGCGTACATCCTGAACGGCTTCTCCTGCGTCACCACCAGGTCGGGCGCGCCGATGTTCCATCCGTCTTCATCGGGAAACACCTTTGGCGCCGGCAGGTCGGCGGGCGCCCCCTCCGGCGCCCCGGCGTCGACCCACCTCACGATCGTGTCGACCTCGGCGTCGCTCAGCGACCAGTCGTTCTTGAAGCGCTGGATCCCGATGTTCCTATCGATGAACCATGGCGGCATCTCGCGCTTGGACACCTTGGTGCGGATCGACCGCGCCCAGGGCCGCACTTCCTTGTAGGTGCGCAGCGCCATCGGCGCCATTTCGCCGGGACGATGGCAATTCTGACACTTGTCCTGGAGGATGGGTGCGACGTCACGGGTGAACGTGACAGGACGCGCCTTGTCGGCCGCGAACACAGGCGCCGGGCTCAGGGCCACGCCGCTCAGCGCGAGTAGGAAACCCACAGCCGCAAGGCGTACAAGTCCATCGAGCCGACTGTTCATCGCAACCTCCTGTTGCGTCGCCCGTCCATCGCGCCGAATCGGTCGAGCGACGTCCTTACTGTGCCGGGCGCCGGCCATCGTGTCAAGACGCGAACGGCCAGCAGCAGGAGTGTATAGTTCACCGGAGCGCGTCGGCGCGCGGAGTACCGGAGGACTTCATGCTCGGTACGGTCGCTCAGGATATCCGTTACGCCTGCCGCGGGTTGCTGAGAAGCCCGGGGTTCGCCTCGGTCGCGATTCTGTCCCTGGCTCTGGGCATCGGTCTCAATACCGCCATCTTCGCGATTGTGGACGCACTGCTGCTCCGCCCACCCGCGGTGGCCGAGCCTTCTCGGCTCGTTGACATCTACACGAGCGGCTCGGATTTCGATGCCTATTCCACCAGCTCGCTTCCCGACCTTCGGGATTACCGCGACCAGACGACGGTATTCCAGGGCGTCGCCGGGTACTCGCCCATGTTTGCCACCGTCACCCGCGGCGACCGCCGGCGTCTCGCCCTTGGCGAGATTGTCACCGGCAACTACTTTTCCGTCCTCGGCGTGACCGCGCGCCTCGGGCGCACTCTGCTGCCCGAGGACGATGCGCCTGACGCGCCGCGAGTGGTGGTCCTGTCCGCGCGCAGCTGGCGCCGCGACTTCGGCGGCGAGGCTGCGGTCATCGGTCGGACGCTCCCCGTCCGCGGTCAGCCATTCACGATCGTCGGCGTGCTGGAAGACGACTTCACCGGCATGGTCCCCCTGCTCGCCCCGGAACTGTGGCTGCCCGTGCGCTGGGTGGAAGACATTGAGCCTGCCGGAATCAATGACAACATCCCCTCGCCGGCTGGCACGTCGCCGCTCGATCGACGCGGCCGCCGCTGGCTCTTTTCCAAGGCTCGGCTGAAAGACGGTGTGTCAGTCGAGCAGGCTCGGGCGGCGCTCGCGATTGTCGCAGGGAGGCTTCGCACGGATCACCCGCAGACGAACAGGGGCCGGCAGGTCACGCTGCGGCCGTCCAGCGATACGCGCGTCCATCCCGCAGGCGACCCGATCCTCGCGTGGCTCGTCACGGGCGCCATGGCCGCGGTCGTGCTCGTGCTGGTGTGTGCGTGCGCGAACGTCGCCGGGATGCTCCTCGCGCGGGCGTCGGCCCGCCGGCGCGAAATCGGCGTTCGGCTCGCGCTCGGAGCCGGACGGAGCCGGCTCCTCAGGCAGCTTCTGACCGAGAGCCTCGTCCTGTCGACGCTGGGCGCTGGATTGGGCGTCGCCCTCGCGTGGTGGGTGACGCGCCTGCTGTCGACCATCGATCTCCCGATTCCTGTTGCGCTCTCGCTGGATCTGCGCCTCGACGCTCGTGTGCTCGGCTTCTCGATGGTCGCAGCCCTCGGCACCGGCGTGCTGACTGGACTGTCGCCTGCGCTCGGCGCCACGCAGAGAAACCTCGTCACGGACCTCAAGCGCGAGATCCTCAGCGAGTTGGGCGTCGGGCGCCGGTGGAACGCGCGCGACGTCCTGACTGTCGGACAGATTGCCATTACTATGGTGCTGCTGGTGACGGCCGGACTGCTCGTGCGCAGCCTTCGCGCGGGCTGGGCGAGCGAGGTGGGTTTCCCGGCGGACGGTCTCGCTATCATCTCCGCCGACACGGACACGCTGCGCTACACGCCCCAGCGCAGCCGCCAGTTCTGGAGTGAGGTCCGGCGGCGCACGCAGGCAATTGCTGGCGTGAGCACCGTGGCCCTGGCGTCGCGGGTCCCGTTCTCGCTGAACTTCGGTCGAACCAACGTGGCGATACCAGGGCATCAGACGGTGGCTGACGAGATGGGGCCGTCCATCCTCAGCGCAGATGTGTCCCCAGAGTACTTCGGAACGCTTGGCATACCAGTGCGTCAGGGCCGGGCATTCCTCGAAACAGACACACCCGACCGGCGTCCGGTCGCCGTCATCAACGAGACCATGGCGCGCAGGTACTGGCCCCGTGAGAGTGCGGTGGGACAGATCGTCTACGAACGGACGCTTGACAGCGGGCGGTCGTTCGAAATCGTGGGCGTGGTGGCCGACCACAAGCTGCAGACGGTGGGCGAAGCCCCCCAGGCCGCGATCCACTTCGCGACAACCCAGCGCCCGCGAGGATACAACGTCCTTGTTGCACGCACGGCCGCTGATGAAGGGATGCTGCTGGGACAGATTGGCAGGATCCTGGCTGACATGGAACCGAACGTGGTCGTGATCGAGAGCCAGACGATGAGAGGTCAGATATCCACGATCCTCCTGCCAGTTCGAATCGGCGCGTCCCTGGTCGCGGTGTTCAGCGGCCTGGCTCTGCTGCTGGCGGCCATCGGTCTGTACGGCGTCATCGCGTGCAGCGTGGCCCGGCGCACCCGCGAGATTGGAATCCGGCTGGCGATCGGTGCACGGCCGGCGTCGGTTCTGGCCCTGGTCATGAGGCGCGCGCTGACGTTGATGGGCCTGGGCCTCTCGGCAGGAGTCCTCCTGGCGGCAATGGCCACTCGCATCGTGGCCGGCGCCCTGTACGGCATCGGTGCGGGAGATCCCGCCGCCTGGGCCGCGGCGGTGGCAGCGGTGACAACCGTAGCGGTGATAGCGAACGTGATTCCCGCGCGGCGGGCGCTGCGCGTCGATCCGATCCAGGCGCTGAGGACCGAGTAGTGATTCACGAACGCGCGTCCCGGCATCGTTCCGCGCCGGGCCTCGCTTCCACCGCGCCGCCAGCCTCACCGATTCTGATGGCCGCATTCGGTCTCGCCCTGTTCGCTTCGGTGAGCGGCCTCGAACAGGACGCGCGTACGGCGTCGCTACCCGAGGGGCCGCTCAGCTTTGGCACCTTCACGGCCCGGTTCGCCGCTGACATGACGGTGACGATCGAAGGCGAAGGGTGGCCGTCCTTCACAGGCACCTGGAAACCGAGCGCAGACGAGATCGAGCTGGTCACGACGGGCGGCCCGCCCGAATGCGCCTCCCCGGGGCGGTATCGATCTCGGATCGATGGCCGCCGCGTCCGTTTCGATGTCGTGACCGATCGCTGTACGCCCCGGCGGATGATCCTGGATCGCAGCACGTGGAACGCGAAGGGCGAGACAGGGGCCATGCCCTCGCGCCAGATCGTCCGCACGAGCGCGGCCACGCGTGCCGTGCTGGAGCCGGCCGGGTCCTCTGCCGGAAGCTGGCCTTCGTTTCGTGGCGTCCAGGCCTCCGGCGTCGCCGCACGCCAGAACCTGCCGGACCGCTGGAGCGGCCTCTCCGGCGAGAACATTCTGTGGCGCACCAAGGTACCGGGACTGGGTCATTCGAGCCCAATCGTGTGGGGTGACCGTCTGTTCGTGACCACGGCCATCAGCGGAAGGCCGAAAGCAACGTTCAAGCCGGGACTGTACGGCGACGGCGACGCCTCCGACGATCAATCGCGCCATCGATGGATGATTTATGCACTCGACAAGCGCACCGGAACGATCCTCTGGGAGCGTGTCGCTCACGAAGGCGAACCGCGGAACAGGCGACACCTGAAGTCGACATACGCCAGCTCGACGCCAGCCACCGACGGCCGCCTCGTCGTCGCCTGGTTCGGCTCCGAGGGCGTCTACGCCTACGATCTCGCCGGCAACCCGCTGTGGCACGTGGACCTCGGGCGCCTGGACGTCGGTGCGTACGACATCCCCACCTACGAGTGGGGACCTGCCAGCTCCCCGATCATCTGGAACGGCCTCGTGATCCTTCAGTGCGACACGCAGGCCGATTCGTTCCTGCTCGCGCTCGATGCCGAGACCGGCGCGACCGTGTGGAAGACCGACCGCGACGAGCTGCCCTCGTGGGGTACGCCGACGGTGGCGACGACGTCGGCTGGGCCCGAGCTCGTGACAAACGCATCGAATTACATCCGCGGGTACGATCCGCGCACGGGGAAGGAGTTGTGGCGGCTGGGCCGGAGCTCGAAGATTACCGCGCCGAGCCCGATCTTCGGTGATGATCTTTTCGTTGTTGCGAGCGGCCGCGATCCCGAGCGTCCGATTTTCGTCGTGCGGGCCGGCGCGCGCGGCGATGTGACGCCCAGGTCGGGGGGCGAGGGCAAAGGGTCTGTCGTGTGGAGCAGGACCGGGCGCGGCCCGTACATGCCGACGCCCTTGATTCTCGACGGGCGGCTCTACGTGCTCACCAACAACGGCATCTTCGATGCCTACGACTTGAAAACAGGCAAGGATGTCTATCGGCGTCGGCTTCCACATATCGGCAACGGCTACAGCGCGTCACCGGTTGCCTCAGACGGGAAGATCTATCTCTCGAGCGAAGACGGCGAGATGCTCGTCGTGAAGGCGGGACCGATATTCGAACACGTTGCGACCAATTCGATGGGCGAGCTCCTGATGGCGACGCCGGCGCTCTCTGACAGCGTGATGTACGTGAGGACCGCCTCGAGCCTGTTCGCGATTGGTGCCAGGCGATAGAGCGAGCATAGAATCTGACCGGCGCAACGCGCGTGGCGCGGACCTGGATTGTTCCCATGACCATCAACGACGTGCTCGAAGAGAAGCGTGAGACCATCCTCCGGTTGGCGGCCACACGGGGGGCGCGCAACGTGAGGGTGTTCGGATCCGTCGCGCGCGGCGAGGCGCACGCGGGCAGCGACATCGATCTCGTCGTCGAGATCGAGCCGGGCCGAAGCCTGCTCGACATCATCGGACTCTGGCAGGAGCTGGAGGATCTCCTTCACTGCAAGGTCGACCTCCTCACGGACGGCGGCCTGAGCCCGTACCTGCGCGATCGGATCCTTCAAGAGGCCCGCCCTCTGTGAAGGACGACCGGATCTACCTGCGGCACATACTGGATGCCATCGCCGACATCCAGGCGTACTGCGCCACCGGCCGCCAGTCGTTCTTCGACGAGCGCATCCGGCAGGACGCTGTCATCCGGAAGATCGAAGTGATCGGCGAGGCCGCCAAACACTTGTCGGACGCGACGAAGCGCGCGCGGCCTGACGTTCGATGGCGCGAGATTGGCGGCATGCGAGACAAGATGATTCACGAGTACTTCGGCGTGAACCTCGAGATCGTCTGGACCGCCGTCGAGCGGGACTTGCCGGAGCTCAAGTCGGCCATCGAGACACTGATCGGGTGACGTGTGAAGCCGAACCTGCAGGCGGGGACGCGACTCGGGTGAGGCCCTCCGCATCGCGGGCGAGATCGCCGAGGCGATCGAAGCGGCGCACGCCCGGCGCATCGTCCATCGCGATCGGCTCGCCGTCGGGCAGGCCGACGCGGCGTATCGCATCTGCCAAGCCGACGCCCGCGCGTGGTACGCTGACATGCTGCTCGCGCGCGGCGACACCGGCGATCGCGCGCGTGCCCGCGCGTTGCGCGCCGAGGCGCTGGCGCTCTACGTATCGATCGGTATGCCCAACTTCGCGAGGCGCACGAGTGCGCGGATGGGGGTTTGGAGCGATGACTATAGAGGAGATTATGGCGCGCCGCTGGGCTTCTTGCTCCCGCGTTCCACATGTGAGGCTGTCCGTGTTGACGATGCTCGTGCTATGGCTCGTCGGTCTGCCGACGTTGGATGTCGCCGTTGCCGGCGCTTCCGCGGCGGGCGGCGGCCAGCGCCAGACCGAGCGGAGCATCTTCGTCACCGTGACGAACGAGGCGGGCGAACCGGAGCGTGGTCTCGACGCCGGCGACTTCCTGGTCAATGAGGACGGGGTGCAGCGGAAGGTTCTCAGGGCCGAGCTCGAGGACGGCCCGATGCGCGTCGCCCTGCTCGTGGACAACAGCGAAGCCGCGAAACAATTGCTCAACCAGATCCGTTCGGGGCTCCAGCAGTTTCTGAGTGCGCTCCCGGCGGCGCACGAAGTCGTGCTCGTCACGACCGGCGGGCAGCTTCGGGTCCACGCCGGCGGCGTCACGACGGACCGCGTGAAGCTGAACGCCGCCGCCCGAGGCATCTTCCCCGACCCCGGACGAGGGTCGGTTCTGCTCGATGCCTTGCGCGAGACAGACAAGCGCTTCCTGGAGCGGGCGGAGAGGCGGTGGCCCGTGTTCGTGGTCATCACGACGGACGGCACCGAGAGCAGCGTGACGCGGGACTTCGAATTCAACCAGTTCGCCAATCGGGTGATCGCGCGCGGGAGTGTCGTGCATGCCCTCGTCCTGGCCACGCGAGGCGGGGGGCTGCAGACGAACGTGACGGTCAACCTGACGCGGAACACCGGCGGACATTACGAAGCGCTTGCCGCGAGCACGGCCCTGCCCGACCGGCTGGCCGCGTTGGCGAAGCTCATGAGCGATCAGCACGCCGTGGTGTCGAAGCAGTATCGACTCGTCTACGCGAGCGAGGCCGGCGATCGCCAGACTGCCGTTCAGGTAGGCGTGGCCCCGGGGCTGAAAATTGAGGTGCTGCGCCGCCGGATTCAAAGGGTCCTCTATTGAGGGCCTCGATTTCCGGCCGCGCGGGGCCTATGATGGGAACCTTGGGCTGATGCGTTGGCCACGCGGGAAGGAGCGAACGTGGGCGTGAATGCGAAGCGGTTGGCGGGACTGGGGGCGATCGCCTGGCTGTGTGCGGTCGGCGGGACCGCGGCCGCCGGGCCCGACTTGCGCCTGCTGAACGCCGTGGCCGAGCAGGACAAGCCGGCGATTCGGGCGCTGCTGCAGCAGCGTGTCGATGTGAACGCCGCCCGGGTCGATGGAGTGACGGCGCTCCTGTGGGCGGCGCACTTCAACGACCTCGACACGGTCGAGCTGCTCCTGCGGGCGGGGGCGAAGGTGAACGCCGCCGACGACCACGGCGTGACCCCGCTGTCGCGGGCCGCGGAAAACGCGAACACGGCGATGGTCGAGCGGCTGCTGGCGGCCGGCGCCAATCCCAATCTGGCGCAAACCAGCGGCTTCACACCGCTGATGATCGCGACGCATACGGGCAACGCCGCGATTGTCAAGGCGCTGCTGGCGCGCGGCGCGGAGGTCAACGCGGCCACCGTCGAGCTGCAGGACACCGCGCTGATGTGGGCCGTGGCCGACGAGCGCCCCGAGATCGCGCGGCTGCTCGTCGAGGGGGGCGCCAACGCCCGCGCGGCGTCGCGGCGCGGGTTCACGCCTCTGATGCTCGCCGCGCGCAACGGCGACATCCCGATGGCCAAAACGCTCATCGCGGCCGGTGTCTCGGTGAACGAGCTGGCTCCCGACGGCACGCACGTGCTGCCGTTTGCGATCGTCAGCGGACAGGGCGCGTTTGCCATGTTTCTGCTCGATCAGGGCGCCGACCCCAATGGCGGGATGGCGGGTATGCGGGCGTTGCACGCGGCCGCCGGAAGCGTCGAGCTCTGGATGGGCGATTGGAACCGGCGCCACGGCGGAACCGGGGGCCTCATCGCGGGCTTCACCTTGAGCACGGGCCCACGGGACGGCCTCGAGCTGGTGAAGGCGCTTCTCGCCAAGGGCGCCGATCCGAATGCGAAGGTCACCACGTCGGCGATGCTGATGAACTATGTCGGCTACCCCAAGAAGGGCGCCTTCGAGGGCTACGCGTGCGGCACGGGCGATCTTCGCGGCGCCACGCCGCTGTGGGTCGCCGCCTACACCGCCAATGGCATCGTCGGAGACGCGATTGTGGCGCCTGAGCTCGCCGCCTTTCTGGGAGGCAACCGGCGGAGCGGCGACATCATCAAGACCCTGCTGGCTGCGGGCGCCGACCAGCGGATTACCACCGACGATGGGACGACGCCGTTGATGGTCGCGGCGGGGCTGGGCCGCGCGACGTTTCAGCCGGGGCTCCAGCGGGGCATGCGCTCGCCCGGCGCCGAGGAGGCGGTCAAGCTGCTGCTCGATGCGCCGGGGGCGGACGTCAACGCGATCAACGAAGCGGATTTCACCGCCCTGCACGGCGCAGCGTTCCGTGGGCTCAACGAGGTCATTCAGATCCTGGTCGAGCGGGGCGCGCACATCAACGCGCGCGACTTCCGCGGTCGTACCCCGTACCGCCTCGCGGAAGGGTCCAAGCAGTCGTTCCAATTCCAGGCGTATCCGGAGACCGCCCGGTTCATCGCGTCGCTCGGCGCCAACACGCGACTGGGCATTCCCGGCACCGTCCAGGAGCGCAATCGCGACGTCGCCGCCGCTGCAGCCGCCGCCAACGAGCCGTAGGGCCCTTCGGACATTTTCAGATCGGTTTCACGTCCGCGGGGCCTCGGCCCGCGCTGAAGGAGGAAAGACATGTGGAGCCGACGGTCGTTTCTCCGGCTGACGGGTACCCTCGGCACCTCGGCTCTCGCCGCCAGGGGAAGCGAGCTCGAGGCCCTGGCCGCCGCGTCGCAGGCGGTTGCCCACCGCCCGGCGGACGATGTGGCGCAGGACGAGTTCTACTGGCGCGAGATCCAGCAGGCGTTCACGCTGGATCGGACGCTCATCAACCTGAACAACGGCAACAGCTGTCCGAGCCCGCGCGTGGTGCACGAGGCCTACAAGCGGTACCTCGACTACTCGAACCAGGCGCCCGCCTATCACCGTGCCGAGCTCGAACGGAACATCGAGACCGCCCGGCGCCGACTCGCGGCGGAGTTCGGCGCCGACATCGAGGAGATTGCGATCACGCGCAACGCGAGCGAGGCGCTGCAGATCGCCCAGGAGGGCCTCGACCTGCAGCCGGGCGATGAGATCATCACGACCGATCAGGACTACCCGCGGATGCTCACGACGTGGGACCAGCGCATGCGCCGCGAGAAGATCAAGGTCACGCGCATCCAGTTCCAGGCGCCGGCGACCCAGCAGGATCTCTACGAGCGGTTCGAGCGCGCGATCACACCCCGCACGAAAGTGCTCCTTTTCTGCCACATCACCAACATCACGGGGCAGCTTTTCCCGGTCCGGGAACTGTCCCGGATGGCACGCCGGCGCGGCATCACGACGATCTGCGACGGGGCGCAGGCCCTGGCCCACTTTCCGTTCG
>CAZCEL010000061.1:0-15064 GCA_964497175.1 uncultured Bifidobacteriaceae bacterium | reverse complement strand
AGATCATGCCTAGTCTCGTGGGCTCGGAGATGTGTATAAGAGACAGGGTGTTGAGCCTGGATGCGTCGAGCGGTCTGCTGCTGAGACGGTCGGGGCTTCGGCTTCCCGGACTGTCGCATTACGCGATATGCAGGACGTCTGTCTAGTCATCCCCTGCTACAACGAAGGGCGGCGCCTCCGCGTCGATGCCATCGCTGCATTTCTCCAGCACCGCCCTGATTCCGCCGTCTGTCTGGTGGATGACGGAAGCAGAGACGGCACGCTGACCGTTCTCGAGCAGCTGCGCGCCCGCGTCCCCGAGCGTGTCGACATCGTGGCTCTCGCCCGAAACGGGGGCAAGGCCGAGGCCGTCCGCCGGGGCGTGCAGCACGCCGCCCGGTCTGAGCGATTCGCGTTCATCGGCTATTGGGACGCCGACCTGTCGACACCACTCGAGGAAGTCGACCACCTGCTCGCGGCCTTTGCGGAACACCCGGGGTGCCAGGTGGTCATGGGCTCACGGGTGCGCCGGCTCGGAGCAACGATCGATCGACGCCCCGTGCGCCACTATCTCGGACGCGTGTTCTCGACCTCCGCCAGCCTGGTGCTGGCGATGCCTGTGTACGATTCCCAGTGCGGCGCGAAGATCGTCCGGTCGGAGCTGGCGGGCGTCCTGTTCGACAAGCCCTTCATGACGCGCTGGCTGTTCGACGTCGAGCTGCTCGCGCGGCTGCGAAACCATCTGGGCCCGGCTGTCTTCGGGGCGGTGGTGGAGGTGCCGCTCTTTGCCTGGAGCGCCGTCTCGGGGTCGAAGCTGCGCCTGTGGGACTGTGTTGGCGTTCCGGTCGCGCTCTGCAGAATCTGGTGGACGTACAGGTGAGGTCTTTCACGGGTTGAGGAGGGTCAGGATCGCGCGGGCAGCGGTTTCGGCGCCGTTGGTCGCCATGCGCTCGGTGGGCTCGCTCTGCTGCAGCAGCGCGTCGGCCGCGTCCCCCCACCGGCCGGTCCGCAGGTCATCCTGCGGCAGGAAACGACACCGCAGAAACCTCGGCATCTGGGCGACCATCACATCGTGCTCGATGAACCGCCCGCGCGAGGTGTAGAGCAGCGGCGTGTGGTTGGCGATGCACTCGGAGACGATGCCGTATCCCGGCTTGCTCACGACCAGATCGGCCGCTGCAACGAGATCTTCGTAGCCAATGCCGCGTGCCCGGAGCTCGCTCGCAGGGAACCTCCGCAGCCGGCCGCCCGAGTCAGACGCCTCTCTCATCTCGTGATCCGTGACGACGACGCAGCACTCCATCCGGCGCGCGATCTCAGCGTAGGGCAGGCTCGTGCCGTGTCCGCCAAAGGAGGGCAACACAACCCGTGCCCGGACGTCGAGCCCAAGAAGCCGGCGGGTCTCCTCGCGCGGTCGAGCCGACTGCCGGGCGATGAGGGGGAGGTCGCCAGTGACGGCGCGCATCGGTTCGAAGCCGCCGCCAAACGGCAGTCGCAGCGCAAGCGACGCCGTGGAGTAGGCCTCCCTGATGAGCGGCACCACTCTCGGCGCCAGTGACTCGAACTGCGGATACGCCCCGTAAATCCAGTCCCAGGTGAAGTTGCCGAGCGCGATCGACGGGATGCCGCCGGCAGCCGCCGCTGCAAAGGCCAGCGGTGGTATGTCGCCGACGACGACCGACGCCTGGAGGGCGCGAAGCGCCGCCGCCTCTTCGCGTACGCGGCTCGGGAACGTACTGTAGAACGCCGCGGCTCTCCGCGCGCTCTCGTCCTCGTCGAGCGTCAGGCCATCGACCTGCACGATTCCCGAATCAGTGTCCGCGGGCTCGTGCTCGACACTGGCCTGCATGGACAGGTCGAAGAACCATCGCACGACCCGGCTGCGCACGACGATCCGCAGGTCGGGGGCCTGCCGCCGCACGGCGTTGAGAACCTGGATGTCACGCGATGCGTGGCCGAAGCCGTGCCCGGAGACGTAAAAGACGAGGCTGCCCGGGGACTGCTTCACGCCGGGAACTGCTCGGTCTGCTCTTTCGGCAGCGCGACCCTCAAGACGTCCTCGAGCGTTGAGACCAGTACAAACTGCATGCCGTCCTTGACTTCCGGAGGAAGCTCGGCGAGATCCGCCTCGTTGCGTGCCGGGAGCACGAATGTCTTGATGCCGTGGCGGCGCGCGGCCAGCGCCTTTTCACGTATGCCGCCGACCGGCAGCACCAGGCCGCTCAACGTGATCTCGCCGGTCATCGCGACATCGTCGCGAACCGTCTGGTTTCGCAGCGCCGACACGATCGCCGCCGCCATCGTCACACCGGCCGACGGGCCATCTTTGGGAATCGCGCCCGCCGGGACGTGGAGATGCAGGTCGTGCTTGTCCATGAATTCAGGGGAAATGCCGAGATCGCTCGCCGTGGCCCGGATGTGGCTGACCGCCGCGCGCGCCGACTCCTGCATGACGTTGCCCAGTTGTCCGGTCAGGATCAGGTTGTGGTGTCCCGACGGCAGCAGGCTGGCCTCCACGAACAGCACGTCGCCGCCGGTCTCGGTCCAGGCGACCCCGGTGGCCACGCCGGGCCGCGAGACGCGAAACGCCACTTCCTGGTGGAACCGAGGTGGACCAAGGTAGTCCGGCAGATCGTCGGCCCGCACGATCCACGGCTCAGCCCTTTCAGCGGCGGGTGCCTCGACGGGCCGACTCTCACCTCCCGGGGGAGTCGGAGGCTCCGCGCCGGCCACGCGCGCGGCGATTTTCCGCGCCACCGCTCCAATCAGCCGTTCCAGATTCCGTACGCCGGCTTCCCGCGTGTAATCTGTCACGATTCGCGAAATCGCGGCCTCGTCGAACATCACGCTGGCCGCCGTCAGGCCGTTTTCGTCGAGCTGCCTCGGGATCAGGTAGCGCCGTGCGATGTGGAGCTTCTCTTCCTCGGTGTAGCCCGCGAGCGGGATGATCTCCATGCGGTCGAGCAGGGCGGGATAGACGGTGCCGAGCTGATTCGACGTCGCGATGAACAGCACGCGGGACAGATCGACGTTGATCTCCAGGTAGTGGTCGCGGAACGAGTGGTTCTGCGCCGGGTCGAGCACCTCGAGCAGCGCGGCCGCCGGGTCGCCTTGCAGGCCCACGCCTATCTTGTCGATTTCGTCGAGCATGAACACCGGATTCATGGCGCCGGCCTGCTTCAGGCCCTGCACGATCCGGCCCGGGATCGCGCCGATGTAGGTTCGCCGGTGCCCGCGGATTTCGGCCTCGTCGCGCAGGCCCCCGAGCGAGATCCGTACGAACTTCCGGTTCATGGCCCGCGCAATGGACTGGCCGAGCGAGGTCTTGCCAACGCCGGGTGGGCCGACAAAACACAGGATCGGGCCTTTCAGCGCGACCACGCCCCGGCGGCTGGCCTTGAGTTTCTGCACCGCCAGGTACTCGACGATGCGCTCCTTGACCTTGTCCAGGTCGTAGTGGTCCTCGTCCAGCACCTGCCGGGCGGCGATCGGATCGAGACGGTCTTCGGTCGTGATCGACCAGGGGACATCGAGCACCCAGTCGATGTAGGTCCGGAGCATCTGGTAATCGGGCGAGGCCGGCACCATCCGCTCCAGGCGACCGACTTCCCGCGTGACCGCCGCGGCTACGTGCTCGGGCAGTGCCGCCTCGCCGATCCGCTTGCGCAATTCCTGCGCCTCGGGCTTCTCGCCTTCGCCAAGCTCGTCCTGGATGGCCTTGAGCTGCTGACGCAGAAAATACTGGCGCTGCGCGTCGGTGAGCTCCTGCTGGGCTTCTGACTCGATCTTGCCCTTGAGCTCGAGGAGCGCGATTTCGCGCGTCAGGGCGGTCGCCACCGCCTGGAGCTTGGCGAGGACCGCGTCCTGCTCGAGGATCTGCTGCTTCTCCTCGGCCTTCATGTCGATCAAGCTGGCCAGCAGGTACGCCAGACGCAGTGGATCGTCGATGCTCGCGACGAGGCTGCGAAGCTCCTGCGACAAACCAGTGACGACGGCCATCGCGCGTTCGATCAGATCCCGCAGGCGGCGCATGTGTGCGTCGACCTCGAGGGTCCGTTCGGTCTGTTCCGGGCTGGGCGCCACGCGGGCCCGTAGGAGCAGGCCAGTCAGCGTGATCGTCTCGGCGCGCGCGCGCGCAAGGCCTTCGACGATGACGTGGATCCCGCCGCTCGGCACCTTGGCCATCTGGCGGATCGCCGCAATGGTGCCGACGCGCTTGAAATCCTCCGGTTGCGTCTCCTCGTGGTCGTTGACCTGCAGCGAGAGGAACAGCAGCCGGTCGGTGGCCAGGGCGCGGTTGACCGATTCGACCGACTGCGGCCTCGTGATGGCGAGGGGCTGAAGCGTCAACGGGAAGACGACGGTCTCCCGGAGCGCCACCGCCGGGAGATCGTTTGGATAGGTGCGATCGGACTCGCTCGCCATGGTCAAAAGGATAGTATGATCGAAGCATGGCGCTCGACGAACGCGACTTCTTCAACAATCGTCACGAGACGCGCACCGATTCGCTGACGTGCCCCCGCTGCCGGCGGTCGAACCAGTATCAGATGCGGTGGGTGGTCCGCACGAAGAAGGACCGCATTCCGCCGGGCGCCGACGAGCGCGACCGGGCCCTCTTCGCCAAGGTTCGCGACTACATGATCCGCGTCGACGATGCGGTGACCTGCAAGACGTGCGGAAAGAAGTTCGACATCCCCTCGCAGCACTCGATGGTCTTCCTGCAGAGTGCTTGAAGAAGAGGGACATCCGGGCTAGTACACATAGGGCAGTATCCGCCAGGGCACGTCGCGACGGTAGCGGACGAACGCGTCGCCGAACGTGCGTTCCAGACCTCGTTCCTCCCATCGGATCGCGACGATGAGGTAGAGCGTCGTGGCGGCGGCGAACGCGAGTCGGTCGCCGGTCATGTGCGGCGAGCCCGAGACGAGCAGCACCAGTCCCAGGTGCATCGGATGTCGCACCAGCCGATAAGGCCCGTTCCGCTTGAGCGTCGGGGGCGTTGGGAGACGGCGTACGCCCGCAAGCTCCAGAAAGTCGATCGCGGCGAGCGACCGCCAGCTCAGCCACGCGCCGGTCACCTGCACCAACGTCGTGACCGTCCAGGCCACACCCGTCAGGTCATAGGCCTCGCCCCCGATGGGCCGCCAGTTGGCGCAGACGACGAGCAGGAGCAGGCTGGCCGTCCAGACGTAGACCGAACGCAGCAGCGCGGAGGGAAGAAGCGGGTCGAGCGCCGCCTTGGCCCAATCGCGTGCGAACGCACTGTGATGCGCGGCAAATGCGCCGAACAGGACCACGTCGACGGCCAGAGGCCACCACCCTTGAAAGGGGGCCGTCCGGCCGAAGATGACCATCCACGTGAGGGCGGTGACGGCCAGAGACAGGACAAACGCCACGGCGCCCCCCCAGATAAAGGTCCGCTCGAAGGCGGATTCCGGTTGAGTCACGGTCAGGACCCTCGGTCGTTCATCAGATTACTCGATGGGCAAGGACAGGTCGGTTGTTCGGCGGGGCCACGCCGGTCGTTGATACAGGCGCAGGGAAGGTCGAGAGACCGATGCCGAGAGCACGGAGAAGACAGTGAGGTTGCCCATGCGCATCACCACACGGCTGCGGCGCGACGTCGCGATTCTGGAGCCGGACGACCGTGTGACGGTCGAGACCGAGCCCCAGTTGACCGAGACGGTGCGCTCCCTCATCGAGTGCGGACAGCGGCGCTTCGTCCTGGACCTCGGCAGCGTGCCCTACATCGACAGCGTGGGCCTGGGTGCCATCGTCGGGGCCTACACGGCGGCGCGGCGGCGCGGCGGCGACCTGAAGCTGCTCCACGTTCGGGGACACAACCGCCACCTGCTGGCGGTCACGCGATTGCTGACGGTGCTCGAGGCGTACGACACCGAAGAGCAGGTCGCCGCGAGCTTTGTCGATGGATCGCAGGTGCCGGCCTGAGCACCGGGCCGCGACGCGTGCGACCGGTGCCATGCGGCGGCCGGGAATGACGTAATCTCTCTTCGGTGGTCCCTCTGTCGCCTCCCCGTTGGGCGCGAGCCGTGGACCTGCTGTGTCTGCTGCTGGTCCTCGTGGCAGCAGTTATCGCGGTGTCCGGCGGATTCCGCATGCGCGTCGGCAGTGTTCGCTTCGCGATCACATCCCCGTATCGGACCCTGATCTGGCCGCTGGTCCTCCTCGTCGTGCGACACGCGCTGGTGCCGCGTCCGGCAATCTATCGCGACCTTCCCGGGCGCATCAGTCGATATCTGGCCACCGCGGAAGCGCGCTCGGCGCTGACCGCGATGGCCGGCACGCGCCCGGCCGTGCTGTTCATCGGCTACATGGCCGTGTTTACGCTCGGCTTCAACAACGGCGCGCCGCCCTTCCGGCTCGTCCCCAACGAAGCCGCCAACCTGCAGGTCCGGTGGGACATGCCGTGGTACTTCGGCATTGCCGTCGAGGGCTATCGCTACGAGCGCGGTCAGGCTGCACGGCAGCAGAACATCGTGTTCTTTCCGGCCTTTCCGATGCTCATGCGGATGGCCGGCCGGCTTCTCGGCGGCGCCTCCACGGCGTACGTGCTGGGCGGCACGCTGGTCGTGTTCGGGGCGTTCTTCTGGGCCCTTGTGTATCTCTTCCGTCTCGCCCGGGATCTCACCGGAGACGAGGAGGCCGCGCGCGGCGCCGTGTGGTTCGTCGCGGCGTATCCCTTTGCGCTGTTCTTCAGCGCGCTGTACACGGAGTCGATCTTCCTGCTCGGCGCCACTGGCGCGTTCTACCACTTCCGGCGGCGCGAGTTCGCACGCGCGGCCGCGTGGGGGCTCCTGGCGGGGTTCACGCGGCCCAACGGTTGCTTTCTGTCGATTCCGCTCGGCCTGCTTGCCGCGAGCTCGTGGTGGGCGGCGCGATCGCGGAGCGACCAATTCGGAGGGCCAGACGCGTCTGGGGAGCACATCGCCAACCGGCGGTTGGGGACCTTGGGAGCGCTCGGAGCCGCCGCGATGCCCGGACTCGCTGCGCTCTTGTACTCCGCCTACATCTGGAACCTGACCGGGCAGCCGCTGACGTGGGTCCAGGGACAGGCCGCCTGGGGCCGCGACTACAACGGCCTGGCGATTCTGCTCAAGGACCGCTACACGTGGATCGCCGATGAAGGCCTGTACGCCTACACGTCCCAGCTCCCTCTCGATCTCCTGAACGGACTGGGTGCCGGCTTCGTGATCCTTGCGGCCTACCCGATAGCCCGCCGCGTCGGGGTGGCGTACGCGGTGTTCGTTCTGATGAACATCCTCCCGCCGCTCGCGGCGGGCGGCCTCCTGTCGGCCGGACGCCTCTCGTCGGTCCTGTTTCCCGCGTTCATCTGGCTCGGCGCCGCGGTTCCCGTCGCTCAACGTCCGGCCTGGCTCGCGTCGTTCATGGCGGTGCAGGCGCTCAACGCGGCGTTGTTCTACACCTGGCGCCCGCTGTATTAGATAATACGAATCACCATGATGCGCGCTCGCCGACGCCTGTGGCCGCGCGGATGGCCGACGCTGCGGGTGTCGGGCCGATACTACGCACTGGGCCTGACAGCCGGGCTCGTGCTCCTCGCGCTCATTTCGGTGGCCGTGGCCCAGTCGCGTCGCACGCCTCCGGTGCTGCAGACGGCGACCCGGGCCCTTCTCGAAGGGCGGTACGACGAGGTTGCCAGCCTGCTGGACAAGCTGGATCAGCAGGATCCCAACGTGGTGGCGATCGGCGCGCGGGCCCTGATCGTGCGCGGCCGCTACGAGCAGGCCGAGACGTTGCTGCGGCCCCTCGTCCAGCGCGCTCCCACCAGCGAGGCGGCGCTCGAACTGGGGTTGCTCCAGCAGATGCTGGGACGCTCCGACGCGGGCCCCACGCTGGCGCGAGTCGCGTCGATTGCCGAAACCGCCTCGCAGGCGGCCGAGCTGGCGCGCGGGGCGCGGGCGCTGCGCGCGCTGGGCCGGTTCCAGGAGGCCAACGCCGCCTATCGTGACGCCGTCGCCGCCTCACCGCGCGACCCGGCGATCAACACCGCGTGGGGCGAGCTCTTTCTCGAAAAGCACAACCGCGCGGAGGCGGTGAAATCGTTTCAGGCGGCACTCAAAGAGGACCCCAGATTCACGCCGGCCCTCGTAGGGTCGGCGCGCGCGCTGGCCGACGAGGATCCTCCACAGGCGGCCGCGATCGCCAAGCGCGCGCTCGAGATCAACCCCAACTCGGTCGCGGTCTATGTGTTCATGGCCGGGCAGGCGGCCGACGCCGGCCGGCGCGACGAGGCGCGCGCCTGGCTGGAGAAGGCGCTCGACGTCAACCCCTCGAGTCTGGAGGCGCGCGCCGTGCTGGCCGCGCTTGCCTACGTCGAGGACAAGCCGCGCGACTTCGAGGCCGAGGTGGCGCGGACCCTGGCCATCGCGCCCGGCTACGGCGAGGTCTACCGGGTTGCCGGCGAGCTGACGGCGCACAACTACCGTTTCGATGAGGCGGTGGCTCTGGCCGAGCGAGCGCTGACGCTCGACCGGCGGAACCCGCGCATTCTCGCGGACCTGGGCCTCTACCTGCTTCGAACCGGCGACGAACGCGCGGCCAGGACGGCGCTCGAGGACTCCTTCAAGCTCGATCCCTTCAACGTGGTCACCTTCAACCTGCTCCAGATGATGGACTCGCTCGACGGGTTCGTCACGGTGGAGGACGAGCGCTTCATCGTGCGGATGCACAAGGATGAAGCGCCGGTGCTGCAGGAGCATGCGCTCGCGCTGGCCCATCAGGCGATGGACGCCCTCTCCGCGAGGTACAAGTTCACGCCGCGCGGCCCCATTCTGATCGAGTCGTTCCCCAAGCACGACGATTTCGCGGTGCGTACGTTCGGGCTGCCCGGCATGATCGGCGCTCTCGGCGCGTGCTTCGGTCGCGTCGTCACGCTCGACTCGCCGCGCGCGCGCCCCGGCGAATTCCAGTGGGAGGCGACCCTCTGGCACGAGCTGGCTCACGTCGTCACGCTGCAGATGTCCAATCAGCGCCTGCCGCGCTGGCTCTCCGAAGGCATTTCGACCTACGAGGAAAAGCTGGCGCGGCCCGACTGGGCGCGCAACATGGACCTGGCTTTCGCCGGCACGATGAACCGGGGTGAAACGCAGAAGCTGCGGAATCTCAACGCCGTGATCACCGATCCCAGAACCGCGTCGTTGGGGTACTTTCAGGCCTCTCTGCTCGTAGACCATCTGATCCGCACATTCGGCGACGAGGGCCTGCACCGGCTGCTCAAGGCGTACGGTGAGGGCCTCGAAACGGACGCGGCGCTCAAGTCGGCTCTGAACACGGACTTCGACCAATTGCAGGTCGGGTTCGACCGCATGATCGAGGAAATGTTCGGGAAGTATCGCGCGGCCCTCAAGGTAGAAGACAAGGTCGATCCCACCAAGATGACCCTCGACGCGCTGCGGGACTACGAAAAGAAGCACCAGGACAGCTATCCCGTGCAGGTGGCCTACGGCACGGCGCTGCGCAAGGCCGGCGAAATCGACGAGGCCGTCCGCGCGTTCGAACGAGCCGCCGCGTTGATGCCTATCGCGGCCGGCGACGACAGCCCGAACGCCCAATTGGCCGAGATCGCGCTCGAGCGCAAGGACCACGCGCGTGCCATTTCGGCCCTGCAGGCGCTGGTGGCCGTCGACCTCGACAATGTGGCGCTTGCCCGCCGACTCGCACGGCTGATGCGGGATGAAGGAGTGACCGACCCCGGTCGTCTCCGGCCCGTCTATCAGCGCATCGCGGCCATCGATCCGTTCGATGCCGAGGCTCGAACCATGGCGGGCCGGCTGGCGATGCAGATGAACCAGCCGGAAGCGGCCATCCGGGAATTCAAAGCCGTCGTGGCGCTCAAGCCCGTCGATCAGGCGTCGGCGCACGCCGATCTCGCCGAAAGCTATCTGAGGAGCGGCCGCCGCGCCGAGGCACGCAAGCAGACGCTGGCCGCGCTCGAAATCGCGCCGAGCTACGAGCGGGCTCAGGACCTGCTGCTGAAGCTTACGGAGCCTCGCCCGTGACGACGGCAGGTCGTGCCGCGAGCCTGACCATCTTGCTGCTGCTCGCGCCGGTCGGGCCGATCCCGACCCGCCTGGACGCCCAGCTGGCGACGACGCCCGACGCCCGCCTGGCGGGCCTGCAGTGGCGCTTCGTGCGCATCAAGTACCACTACGTGACCGAGGGCACGCGGATCGAGCAGGACTTCTACGGCGAGCCGTGGCTGATTGACGGCCCGGCCGCCGAGCAGAATCTCTCACGCCGGCTGAAGACCGCCACGTCCATACAGGTCGAGGATCCGATCGTGCTGACGCTCGAGGATCCGCGGCTGTTTACGTATCCCTGGATCTACATGGTGGAGCCCGGGAACCTCAGGCTCTCGGACGCGGAGGCCAGGATTCTCCGTGAATTCCTGCTGCGGGGCGGCACGGCCACCTTCGACGACTTTCACGGCCCATACGAGTGGGACCACTTTGCACGGGAGATGAAAAAGGTCTTTCCCGATCGCGAGATCGTCGACTTTCCAAATGACCATCCCGTCTACAGCTGCTTTTACAAGCTGGATGGGTATCCCCAGGTGGCCGGTCTCGGATCGTTCCTGGCTGGCCGCACCTGGGAGAAGGGCGGCTTTGTCGCCCGCCTTCGGACGATCTTCGATGAGGATGGGCGGCCGATGCTGTACGTGAACTGGAACACTGACATGGGCGACGGCTGGGAATGGTCCAACGCCGAGGAATACCCGGGCTATATCAAGTTCACCTCGATGGCCTACCGGATGGGGATCAACGAGATTGTGTACGCCCTCACACACTGACCGCGGCGCCATTGCCAGACCACCCGATGCATCCTTCTGAGGTCAGCCTCCCCAGCGCCGAACGCGTCGCCGAGGGCCGTCAGCGCATCCTGAACGAGCTCCGCAAAGTCATCGTCGGGCAGGACGAGGTTGTCGAGCACGTCTTGATCGCCCTGTTCACCGCAGGGCACTGCCTCATTACGGGCGTGCCCGGCCTGGCGAAAACCTTATTGATCAAGACGCTGGCCGACATCCTGGAGCTCGAGTTCAAGCGGATCCAGTTCACGCCCGATCTGATGCCGTCTGATATCACGGGCACCGAGATTCTCGACGAGGATCAGGGGTCCCGGCGCCTGCGGTTCGTGAAGGGGCCGATCTTCGCGCAGATCATCCTGGCCGATGAGATCAATCGCACGCCGCCCAAGACGCAGGCGGCGCTGCTCGAGGCGATGCAGGAATACCATGTCACCGCCGCCGGTCATACGTATCCGCTCGATCAGCCGTTCTTCGTGCTCGCGACGCAGAACCCCATCGAGCTCGAGGGCACGTACCCACTGCCCGAGGCGCAGCTCGACCGCTTCATGTTCAACATCGTCATCTCCTACCTGAATGAGGACGACGAGGTGGCGGTGGTGACAGCGACGACCGGTGCGACCCAGCCGAGGCCCCAGCGCGTGTTGAGCGGCCACGACATCCTGCAGTTTCAGGAGCTGGCGCGGCAGGTTGTCATTGCCGAAGAGGTCGCACGCTACGCCGTCCGCCTGGTCGATGCGTCGAGGCCCGGACGACCCGGGGCGCCCGACTTCGTGGAACAGTGGGTGAAGTGGGGCGCAGGCCTGCGGGCCAGCCAGGCGCTCGTGCGAGGGGGCAAGGCCCGCGCGCTGATGCACGGCCGCTATCACGTCGGGGTCAAGGACATCCAGGCGCTCGCCAAGCCCATCCTGCGCCATCGCATCATGACCAATTTCTACGCCGAATCCGAGCGCATCACGCCCGACACAATTGTCGAGCGGCTGCTGGCCGCCGTGCCCGTGCCCGCGAGCGGCATGTGATGCTCGAGTGCCCGGCTGAGCGCCCGATCTGCGAACGCGCTCGAGCTGGTGTGGCACGGCGTGCTGCCGGGAGCGTGGATGTCGCGTGAGCAGCGGAGTAGCCGGCGCCAGGGGACGCGAGAGCGGCAGTTCCTCGATCCGGCGGTCCTCGCCAGACTGGGAACGCTCGAGCTGAAGGCGCGCACGATCGTCGAGGGGTTCCTGTCGGGTCTCCATCGGAGCCCCTTCAAGGGCTTCAGCGTCGAGTTCGCCGAGTACCGGCAGTACATTCCCGGCGACGACCTGTCGACGATCGACTGGAAGGTGTACGCGCGCAGCGACCGGCACTACGTCAAGAAGTTCGAGGAAGAGACCAACGTCGACTGTCACGTGATGCTGGACGTGAGCCGGTCGATGGGCTACGGCACGCATGGCATTACCAAGTTCGCGTATGCGCAATGTCTGGCGGCGGCGCTCGGTTATCTGATGAACCGCCAGCGGGACGCGGTCGGCCTGACGGCGTTCGACGAGGGGACTGTCGCGATGCTTCCCGCGACCGCGCGCCCCGGCCACCTTCGCGCCCTGCTGCTGACACTCGACCGGTTGCAGCTGGGTGCGCGCACCAACATGGCCAAGCCGCTGCATCAGCTGGCAGACGGGCTCACGAAGCGGGGCATGGTCGTCCTGATATCGGACCTGCTCGACGATCCGGACCAGGTCGTGCGCGGGCTCAAGCATCTGCAATTCCGCGGCACCGACGTCGTGGTGTTTCACATACTCGATCCTGACGAGCTGGAGTTCCCCTTCGAGCGCGCCACCCGCTTCGAGGATCTCGAGACCGGCGACGAGGTGATGGCTCTCCCTCCGGCGGTCCGTGAGCATTATCTGGCGGCCATCGGCAGTCTCGTGGACCGCTATCGACGTGAGCTCGGCGCCTGCGGCATCGACTACCATCTCCTCAGGACGGATCAGCCTCTCGAGCTGGCGCTGCTGGCCTACTTGTCGACACGGGAACGGGCGCTCTGAGGCGGCCCGATGATCGCGTTTCTCTCGCCCCTGTTCCTGCTTGGCGCGGCAGCAGCCGCGATTCCGATTCTGCTGCACCTGCTCAAACGGCATCCTGAGGCTCGCGTCCTGTTCTCCGCGGTGCAACTTCTTCAGCAGGCGCCCGTGGAGTACACCCGGCGGCGGCACCTGCGGGAGCTGCTCCTGCTGGCGCTGCGCGTGGCCGCGCTGATCCTGCTGGCCGTCGCGTTCGCGCGGCCGTTTCTGGCTACCGCTGATTCGGAGGCAGGAGCAGGCGTCACCGTCATTGCCCTGGACACGTCGCTGAGCATGGCGGCGCCCGGCCGGTTCGAGCGCGCGAGGGCGCTCGCGCACGACGCCGTCAGAGGCGCGCCGGCGGGCGAGCACGTCGCGGTCGTGACCTTCGACCGATCGGCGCGCGTGGGCCAGCCGCCGACGCTCGATCGCGCGCTGGCCGACGCCGCCATCGACGAGGCCCGCCCGCTCTTCGGCGCTACTCGCTACCGTGCGCCGTTGGCTGCCGCGGTCGATCTGATTGGCGATCGCCGCGGCACGATCGTGGTCGTGTCGGACCTGCAGCGGAACGGATGGGAGACAGCCGACGTGGTGACGCTTTCCGATCGGGTGGCCGTCGAGGTTCGGGACACCGGCGAGGCGCCTCCAAATCTGGCGGTGACCGCCGTCCGGAAGGAGGGATCCCGGCTCGTGGCGACAATTCGCAACACCGGCGCTTCCCCCAGGGAGGCGCGGGTGCGCAGGGCCATCGGGGACGGGCAGAAGGAGCCGGGACGGCCATCCGGGGCCGGCATCTCCGACGCCGAGGCCACGGTCCTCGTCGGCCCCGGTCAAACTGCCGAGGCTGTCTTCGACGTGCGGGGCGGCCGGTGGGTCGCGGTGGAGGTCGACGACCCGGACGGCATCGAGGGCGACAACGTGCGATACATCGTGACGGAGAGCGAGGGTCGCCCGAAGATCCTCGTGGTCTCCGCCAGCGGCGATCTCGCGCGCGAGGGGTTCTACGTCCAGCAGGCGTTGACGGCTGTCTCGGGCGCCCTGGCGCGAAGCTTCGACGTGGAGGGCGTCGCGGCGGCTCAGCTGGCGGCCTGGGACCAGCCGCGGCTCGCGCGGTTTCGGTCGGTCGTGTTGTTGTCAACGCGCGGTCTGGAGCGACGCGCGCGCGCGCTGATGTCCGACCATATCCGAAATGGTGGCGGCGTGCTGGTCGCTGTCGGCCAGGGCGTTGACGGCGATGTGCTCTCGGAGTCTCTGGGCGACGCGGATGCGGCAGTTGTTTCTCCACAGCCCGCCCCCTCGCCGTCGATGACGACACTGGCCCCCGCCGATGGGCGGCATCCAGTCTTCGAGCCGTTCCGGGCCAGTTCCGCGTCGCTGGGGCTGGTTCGATTCCAACGCACGGCGACGATTCACGCAAACGGGTGCGACGTGCTGGCGCGCTTCACCACCGGGGCTGCCGCGATCGTCGACTGCCCGTCTGGCGCCGGCCGGGTCGTGGTTTTCGCGTCGGATCTCGACAACGCCTGGAACGACTTTCCCCTCCACGCCACGTTCGTGCCCTTCGTGCACGGGATCGTCGCGTACCTCGGCGCGGGCCGGGCCCAGTCGGCTGACTACCTGGTGGACGCCGTGCCGGCAGGCGTCGCCCCGCGGCCGGGAGTGACGTCGATTCCCGATGCCGAGGGTGGCTCGCGGCTCGTGGCCGTCAACGTCGATCCCGAGGAATCGGAGCCTGGCAGGCAGACCGAGGACGCGTTCAGAGGACCGATCACGATGGCCCAAGATGTGTCAGCATCTGGGAAGCCCCTTCAAGCCAGGGAACGGGAGGAGGCCCAGCACATCTGGCAGTACCTGCTGGCCTTGATGCTTGCGATGCTAGTCGCGGAAAGTCTGATAGCGAGGCGCATAGCCTAACGACACTTTGAGATGGACGAGCAGTATCAGCCCATCCGGGAACTCGTGGACCGCGTGCGGTCGCGGTGGCGGCGCCTCATCGCATACCGGGCGGCAGCCAGGGCGTCGGTCGTGGCCGCCCTCGTCTTCGCGGCTGCGTCGTTGTCCGTGCAGGTGGCACCCGACGTGCCCTTCGTGGTGGCGGCACTCGGCGTGTCCGGCCTCGTCGGCGTCCTGACCGCGATCGTCTGGGGGCTGCGGCCCGTCCTCCATCGTCCATCGGACGCCAGAGTCGCGCGGTTCATCGAGG
>CAZCEL010000060.1:0-15153 GCA_964497175.1 uncultured Bifidobacteriaceae bacterium | reverse complement strand
TTCACCACTATCGATGTCCCTATGCAGCAGGCGGCGGACCTAGCGGTGGCGACAGGCCTTGAAGCGCTCGATGGGCGCCGGAGCGCACTGGCCGCGCGACGAGGTGCGGCCGGCAAGAAGGGCGGATCTCCTCAGGCGCCGACCCCCGAGGAGCGTCTCCAGGCGGCACTCATCGCCATGGATCCAGCCAGCGGGGACGTGCGCGCGATGGTGGGCGGCAGGAACTTCGCCGAGAGCCCCTTCAACCGGGCCGTGCAGGCGAAGCGCCAGCCCGGCTCGGCGTTCAAGCCGTTCGTGTATGCGGCGGCGCTCGAATCCGGGTACACACCGGCGACGATGATCGAGCGCCTCGACGAACCGGTCGCGACGCTGCAGGGCGCCTGGACCCCTGAAGACGACCACTCCGACGCGACAGCCATGAGCCTGAGGACGGCGTTACGAACCTCGAGCAATCGCGCAGCCGTCCGATTGCTGCAGGATGTCGGTCTTCCCCGAACCGTCAAGTACGTCCAGACCATGGGAGTCGGCGACGTGCCGAGCGTGCCGTCGCTGGCGCTTGGCTCGGGCGAGGTGACGCTCGAGTCGATGACCGCGGCATACGCGGCCTTCGTCAACCAGGGGCTGGTGCCCCGGCCCAGGGTGATTCGCCGGGTCGAGGACCGGTACGGAGAGGTGCTGTATTCGGCCGAATCGTCCTCGACGCAAGCGGTGAGTGCGACGACGGCGTTCCTGATGTCCAGTATGCTGGCCGACGTCATCAACCAGGGAACGGGTGCGCGCGCCCGAGCGCTCGGGTTCACGCTTCCGGCGGCCGGCAAGACCGGAACGACCAACGACTTTCACGATGCGTGGTTCGTCGGCTACACGCCCTCGCTCGTTGCCGGCGTCTGGGTCGGCTTCGATCAGCCGAAGACGATTCTGCCGCGTGGCTTTGCATCCGACGTCGCGGTGCCAATCTGGGCAGGCTTCATGAAGCAGGCGACACGCGAGGATCGGCCGCAATGGCTCCCGGCGCCCGCTGGCATCACGAGCGCCAGCGTGTGCCGCCTGTCCGGCCAGCTTGCCCGATCCGCGTGCGAGCACGTGGATGTCGTGGCGGACATCGACAGGCGCCTCGAGCGCCGGTCGATGGTCTACACCGAGTTCTTCGCGTCCGGGACTGAGCCGACCGAGGAATGCGCGCTGCACAAGCCTCGCGGGGTGCTCGGCGCCGTGGCATCGATCTTCAAGGCCGACACCTATCCTCCCTCGCCACACCGCACGCCCACGCTAAGCGAAACAGGCCTTCGCTCTGAACCGGTCGTCGGCCCGCCCTTCAGCATCGTCGGCCCTCCGCCACCGCCCGACAGGAAGCGCGGGTTCTGGTCGCGTATTTTCGGCCGCCGAAAGGACCCTCAGACGGGGCCCACCGACACACAGAAGTGATCGCCGAGTCTCAGCGCAGCTCGACCACGCCGCGGAGCCCGCTGATGCGGGCGATGAGCGCAGCGCGCGGCCCCTCTCGCACCTCGAGATCGAGTCCCAGGCGGCTCAGCGTCTGCCGGGCGTATTCCGGGTTTGGGTGTTCCGCGCGCAGATCGAGCAACGAGGCTCCGCGCGGCGCACTGCGCGACGGGTGCTGCGTGGGCCCCCAGTCTATGAAGAAGGGGACGACTCCGTCGGCCACGACCGTTCGTGGGTCCGTGTAGAGCCAGGTCAGCCGCACGCCGTTCGATTGGGTTCGGCTACTTGAGGTTACTGCTCCGAGCCTGACACCTCGCACCTCGGCGTCAAGGAACAACTGATCGAGACTGGTTCCCTTGGCCGCCCACGTGACGAGCCTGGGCTCCTGCAGCGCGTCGATGCCGAACCAGCGCGGCTCGGCCGGCCGCGGCTGCTCCGGATCGGGCGCGATAATCTCCAGGTACGTGTCCGGACCGAGTGCCAGCAAGGCGTTCCTCGTTCCCCGCCCGAGGTGCTGGCCGCCTGGTGACGCACGGACGCCCAGCAGCCGCTCGATGCCCTCGACCCCCTCCTGCAGGCTGGGCGCTGCGTACACGAGGTGATCGATCGTGGCGAGAACCCCGCCAGAGGGACGCTGCGCGCCGCGCACGGCGGCGACTTCCACCAGCGCCACGAGCGATGCGGTGACAACCGGGTTCATGTACACGAATGCACGGTACCACGATTCGGGCGTCAGGTCGCCCATCTCGCACGTCGGCCGGCGCCAGGCGAACCGCGACAGGTCGACTCAGAGCGGGCTTGACGACAATGCCCTTCGTAAATTCGCTCGGCAATGTCCGGCTCTGGGTCGTGTGCGAAGAACGCCCTCGGAGCGGACCGCGCCCACGCCAGGCGGCCAAACGTCCTGAAGGCGCCAGAGTCCGCGCGGGGTGACGAAGCGGCTCGACGGTTGACCGAACTTACACATCATGTGTAATCTTACGTGGTGTCCACTGAGCAATATCGCCGGGCCCTCCAGGCCGCGGTCCGCGAGTACCAGCTCCTGAGCGACCAGCGGCGCGACCTCGACGCTCGACTCGCCCAGCTCGCGCAAACAATCGGCACGCTGAACCGACTGTGCGGCATCGCTCCGACGGTCGAATGGGGCCTCACGGGCGCCTGCCGCGTGGTGCTCAAGGGCGCCGGGCGGGCCATGACCCCGATCGAGGTGCGGGAGCGCCTCGCCGCTATTGGGTTCGACCTCGACAAGTACTCCAACAGCCTCGCCGCCATTCACACGGTCCTCAAGCGGCTGCACGAAGCCGGAGAAGTGATCTTCGTCGAGCGCTCATCGGGTAAGTTCGCGTGCGAGTGGCGGCCTTCGGTTCGCCCTGTGTACATGACCGAAGCGCAGCTGGTGGCGCATCTGGCCTCCGAGGCGGAGGCCGACGCGGCTCCGAGGAGAAAGACCAGGAAGTGACGAGTCTCGATCTTCAGCGACGCTTTTTCGCGGAGGAGATCGAGGCGATCTGCAACCTGCAAACCTCCGCGCTCGTCGAGGCCCTCGCGACCGTTCCGCGGGAGCGCTTCCTTCCGCCGGGCCCCTGGGTGGTTCGAAGCGAGACCGATTACTTCGTCGGGACGCCGCGCCGCACTCCCGATGCCGATCCCCGCCGCGTGTATCACAACCTGTCGATCGCCATCGAGCCCGACCGGCAGTTGTTCAATGGGGCGCCGTCTCTACTGGCACTCTGCATCGACCGCCTGGGGATTCGTCCTGGGGCGCGCGTGCTTCATGTCGGCTGCGGTCTCGGCTACTACAGCGCGCTGATGGCCCACTGCGTGGGGCCAGCGGGGCATGTGGTCGCAGTCGAGATCGACCAAGCGCTCGCAGCCGCGGCCCGGCGGAACCTGACGACGATGGAACATGTCGACGTGCGTGCCGGCGACGGCCGCGCCGACGGACAGGAGTCGTTCGAGGCCATCCTCGTCAATGCCGGCGTGACGCACCCGGACGAAAGCTGGCTCAAAGCGCTGGCGCCCGGCGGCCGCCTGATCCTCCCGCTCACGGCGACGATGCCGGCCATGGGTTCGCTTGGAAAGGGACCCTTGCTGCTCCTGACGAAGCGCGACGCGGACTTCGACGCTCAGCTGCTGACCGTCGTCTCCATCTACTCGGCGATTGGCCTCCGCGACGAGGTCCTCAACGCGCGGCTGGGCACGGCGTTGCTCCGCGGACAGCGTCCGTCGTTCACTCGCCTGCGCCGGGACGCCCATGACGAGACGACCGCCTGCTGGTTTCACGGACCGCACTTCTGTCTGTGTCAGTGAGCACGGCGCCTCGCGCCTCAGGTAGCGACGATTCCCCCTCTGGCTATCTCGTCCGCAGGGCCGCCGTTTGGCGCTGGTGACGTCGATCGCGGCCACACCGTAACCGTTGATCAGGCGGTGCCCATCGGCGCGTTCTGAGGCCTGGCCATTCGGGCCGGCGACAGTCAAAGAGCGCACAACTCCAACCCGATTTCGATCAGCGGGTCGAGGCTGACCTGCTTCGGTGAGAGCGGGGGCCAGAGCCGCTCGAGGCCTTCGGCGTCGATCTGCGCCAGCTCGGATTCTGACAGTCCCCACGACTCGCGAAGACGCTGCCGGCATGGAGTCGTCACGAGTGGCTCGCCCGCACCATCATGCCCGCACGCGGCCAACGACCGGAAGATATGGCGACGTTGATCCTGGGGCACCCGCTTCAAGGGATCCCGCGGCCAGCCGGACGATTGCGTCAGCCGAATTGGCTCGACCGGTGCGAAGCCGAGCGACTTCGCGGCGTCGTTGACCCCGTAGGTCACGCCCTCAAACCGAAACACGACAGCGCCGTTTGCACAGCCCAGCGTGCCGACACCCCCAGTGAATGGCCACCGCCAGTCGAGCTCACGCCTGGCCACGACGCGCTGCTGGCGGTCGGGAATCTCGGGAATGCGCTGGGCACCCTCGGGCGGCCGTTCACCGCGACAGGCACTGCACATCAGCAGGATGGTCACACAGGTCAGGCCTGTCGCCCGCGGGCCTCGCGTGAGCGTCGGTCCAGGACGGCCGGCCACCTGATAACTGCTCACTCGTGCCTCAAGACGGACATGGGATCGAGCCTCATGACCCGCTGCACGGGCCACACACACGCCGCCATCAAGACCAGCATCAGAAGCACCGTCAGGATCATCAGATTCACGGGATCGAACAACTGCAAGCCGTCGATGCCCGGGCTCGTGAAGAGGCGGTCCCAGGCCAGCGTGCCAGCCAGACCGACCGCAAGACCGGCACCGAGCCGAAGGCTCGCGCGTCTGACGACGAGCCAACCGACACGCGCCGGTCGGCCGCCGATGGCCATGCGGATGCCGCATTCCCGCATCTGCTGCCCAACCGAGTGCGCCGTGACAGCGTAGAGACCGACGCCAGCAAGACAGACCGCGACGCAGGCGAGCACGACGATCAGCACGTTCGATACGCGCCCATTCCACCTGAACTCGGACACCGCCTGATCGAGCGTCATGACCCGGTACAGGGCAAGATCCGGATCCAGCGCTCGAACCTCCTCGCGCACCAGGGCTCCCATCGCCGAGGGCTCGGCTTGCCCCCGCAGTACCACAACGCCGGCGGCAGGGGCTTCTGCGCGGAACGGCAGGTACACCACGGGATCCGGATCGGGACGCGGGCGCTGCCGAATGGTCGGCGAGATTCCGACGATGGTGAGCCAGGGTGATGTGGTTGCCCTTCCGGGTCTTGTGACGCGAATCCTCCGACCGATCGGATCAGCACTCGGAAAGTGCAGGTCTCGGAAGCGCTCGTTCACGATGACGTTCTGATAGCCTGGCGTGCCGTCGCGATCGTCGAACTCGCGGCCGCGTACGAGCGGCACCCCCAGCGTTGCGAAATAGCGCGGACCCACGGCGACCGTCGAGACCGTGGGCAGCGCGTCACTCTGCACGGGCATGCCTTCCACGGCAACCTGTCCCGGCGCAGCGCCGCCAAACGGCAGGGCGCTTGTGAACGTTACGGACCTCACGCCGGCAATCCGGTGCACCCGATCGTCGAGGCGTTCGAAGAACATCGCCCGGGCGGCCGGTGTCGCGTACTGCAGAGGCGGCAGCGCCACCGACAGCGTCAGCAGCCGCGGCATGTCGATCGCGGGATCCCCCGCCCGCTCGGCGCGCGTGAGACGAATTCCATGCGTGAGATGAGCGAGAAGAAGCACGGCAACCGCGATCTGGCCCGTGAGAAGGACGGCCGTCCATCGCCAGCGCCGGGAGTCGGCGCCAGCCCCAGGGGCACCGCTCTTGATGACGTCGTGCAGATCCGTTCTCGAAAGGTGAAGCGCCGGCACCAATCCGAACACGAGACTCGTTCCCAGACACACGGCGGCCACCACGGCGAACACGGGACCGTCCATCCTGAAGTCCATCCAGTAGGGCAGCATGTTCGGCGGCATGAGGCTCGACACACCGCGCAGGCCGGCAAGCGCAAGCCCGACACCACCGATCCCGCCAAGCACTGCGAGCAGCACGCTCTCGACGAGCAGCAGGCGGACGACCCGACCACGTGTGGCACCGAGTGATGCGCGAATGGCCATTTCACGAGACCGCTCGGCCGATTGCATCAGCAGCAGGTTCGCGACGTTCGCGCACGCCACGAGCAGGACGAGCGCGCCCGCTGCTATGAACGCCAGCCAGGCGGGATCCCTCAGATCGCCGTTGAAGCGATCGTTGATGGGCTCGATCGTCACCTCGACGCCCCGATTCGTGCCCGGGTAGTCGTGCGACAGGCGGGCCGCAGTCGCCTGAACCTCCCCACCGGCCTCCGCCGTGGTGGCACGGTCGACGAGCCGGCCGAACACGGACAGGGTTCGAACGCCGCGATCCTGACTGGCGATACCAGGTGCCGCCGTGAGGGGTTGCCAGACGTCCTCGTTGACCGGGAACCTGAATCCGTCGGGCATGACGCCAACGACGGTGGCGGGCGCGCCGTTCACACGCACCGTCTGTCCGATCACGGCGGGATCGCTGCCGTAGCGCGACCGCCAGACGCGGTGTCCCAGGAGAACGACAGGCGCCGATCCCGCCCGATCGTCCCCGGGCTCGATGGCGCGGCCAAGCGCCGCCGTTCCGCCGACCAGATTGAACGCGCTGGCGGAGACGTACGCTCCGGAGAAGCGATCCGGCGAGAGGCCCTCGTCTGCGATGGTCATCGGCGACGTGATGAACGCCGCCATTCCCGAGAACGACGGTGTAGCACCCCGCAGATCCTCGAAATCTCGGTAGGACACACCGTGATCCCTGCCCTGAGCATCCCTGCTGGCGAGGTACATGACCCGGTCAGGGCGCTCGATCGGAAGGCCGCGGATGCAGATCATCTCGACAAGCGTGACGAACACACCGTTCGCGCCGATGCCAAGCGCGAGAACCATCGTGGCTACCAATGTGACCGAGCGCTGCCGCATGAGCTGTCGACGCGCGAAGCGGACATCCCGTGCGATGTCGTCCAGCCACCACTTCATACGTGGAAGGTCAAGGTGTCTGGTGAAGGGGGTGTCGGCTGGGGCGCCCGAATGGGATCGAGCTGCCAGCCGCTATGGCCGGCTGGTGGACGTCGCGGCGCCGACTTGAACAGTGATATCGACAGGCGTGTACAGCCCTCCGTCGTCCGCCATGGCGCGGATGACGTAGGTACCCGGCTCGCTGAAGCGCGCCGTCGTGCTCACACGGCCGTCCGCCGGCACCTCCGGCGGCATCCAGCCTGGCATGTGATCGTCGATGCCTTCCATGAACCAGGGATCGAAGGTCACCTTGCCGGGCCCTCGCCACTGAATCCATGCCACGCGCAACCCGGGCATGCTCCTGCGCGCAAACCGTCCCCCCGCGGGCAGCCGCCGCCCCGAGCCATCCACGTCAACGCCCACACCCGGCTGGTCGGATACCGACACCGGGGACGGCTTCTTCGGCCGCGCCGGCTTCCCATCGTCACTGACCTTGACGGCCAGGGTCAGCGCGTCACGAATCGTGGCGGTGCGCCGCGATTCGCCCTCGAGCGAGATCGACGGCGGCTGATTTTCGGGGCCGCCGCCGCCGCCGCGATTGCGCGAGATGACGTCGTTGTCGATCGCCTGCTCGGGCACGAGGTAGCCGATGGCTCTTTCGGTTTTACCGTGCGCGGTGACGCTCCAGACGACGTCCTTCTTGCCCCAGTCCTTCGGCACCCTCACGCGGAACATGAAGCGATGCCGGCGCGGATAGAAGTACGTGGGCTGGGGTTGTTCGAGCGTCGAGGGCTCGATGCGGTTGTCCGGCCCGATCGGGATGTTCAGCTCTTCCCGGTAATTCCGGTTCATGTAGCCAAACACCATGTTGAAGGATCCGTCGGCGTTCCGCTCCCATCCTTCGAAGAAGGGGGCGACGCTCTGGCCGGACAGATACTGCAGCTGCTGGGCGCCGAGCGATCCAGCCAGCGCCACGGCCAGGGCGGCGGCGACCGACGCTTTCACGACAACGGCCGGCATGAATCGCTCCCGCCGGCTAGGGCGACGTGGTCGCCCTCCGGGCGGCCCGCTCGGCAACCAGCTGCTTGAACTCGTCCTCGGTCAGCGAGTGCGAGTTGATCCACGAGAATCCCATCTCGTCGATCGAGCGATTGCCGAACCCCGCCGGGTTCCGCGGATCGGGGTTGTACTTGTTCGCCGATGTGTTGTCGTACCAGCTGATGACGTGCAACGTGGTGTATGCGGGCAGCAACGGCGCCACCTCGTCGGCGTACGTGTAGTTGAGCATCCACGCGAAATTGTGCTTCGCGCAGCTCAGTGTCTCCACCTTGCCGTTCGGGTAGATGGCTTCCACGCACTGCCGGCTGCCGCGGTTGTGCATGTGCGGCTGGAAGGAAACGATCTTCGTCGGCTTCGTCAGAAGCTGATAGCCGTCCACGCGTGCGGTCTCGCCGGCTGGAATGTCGATCGTGTCGTAGCTGTCCGCCGCGTGCAGCGCTTCGACGATGTGCTTGGGGACCACGCCCTTCGGATAGAGCTGGACGCCGACGTTCACGCCGGCCTTGATTTCCTCGCCCACCGAGTGCAGGTGCAGGTTGATCTTCATCTTGCTGCCCGCCTTGATGAGGAGTCCGGAGTCTTCGGGATAGACGTCGGCGTTCTTGCCCACCGCGTATTCGTTGAACAGCCGCTCGGTCCCGTCGGGCAGCTCGAGATTCGCCACCGCGTGGTGCACGACCTTCTCGGCGCCGGGCAAGGAAGGCTTCGACTCGACCGCCTTGACGTAGCGATCCTCGGTGAACCCCGGGTCGATTTCGATGTCCTTCCACCAGTCCGGACCGGCCGCTGGCACGGTCAGCGGTTCTTTCATCGAGATGACGAGATCCGGCGTGCCCATCGTCCATTCGTTGGCGGCAGCGAATCTCGGGACCGGAGGCAGGGCCGACGGATTTCCGCGCGGCGCGCCGCTGTCGATCCACCGGGTGATGGTGGCAATCTCGGCGTCGGTCAGCGAGGGGTCGTCCTTGAACTTCTGAATGCCCACGTTGCGCTCGATGTACCAAGGCGGCATCTCGCGCGCCGACACCTTCTGCTTGATGGCCCTCGCCCAGGGCCGCGCGTCCTCGTAGGTCACGAGCGACATCGGGGCGATCGAGCCGGGCCGATGGCAGACGACGCAGGACCTGTAGAAGATGGGTGCGACGTGCTCGGTGAAGGTCGCCTGAGCCGGTCCGTTCCGCGTCGAAGGCTGCTGCGCGAGGGCGGAACTGACGCCGCTCAAGAGCGCCGACACCGCGATAGCCATGCCCATATCGCCGAGGAGTCGTCGCTTGCGATTAATTGTCATCGTGACCTCTTCAGCACCCGAGACCCGGAACGGACCATGCAGGCCTGCCGTCTGGGCATCAATCCGGCTGAAGCCGGATCCCACGCCGTCGAGGGATTTTCTCACGGTCTCGGTCCGGGCGGTTACAGGAAAGTTACGCGGGTCAATCGCTCATGCGCTCACCTGCTTTGGAACAAATGCGAGGAACCGGCGCGGATTGTCGACCAGAATCGTCTGCCGCATCCCGTCGCTGACGCCCGCCGCCTGCAGCTGCTTGACGAATCGTGCGACCCTGCCGAAATCCTTCCGCGTGTCGCTGGAGAGGAGCAGCTGTTCCACGTAGCCAGCCTCGAGGAACTCCAGGACCCGGGCGACGCGGGCCTCGTCGGCCACCGCGTCCCCGCGCACTCGGTCGATGCCAACGAACGCACCGCGCCTGGCCAGCGCCTTCATGATGTCAGGGTCCTTGCCGGGCAGCGAATCGACGTGCCCGATTGCCATGCGACGCGGGTTGACGCCGACTGATTCGTACACGTCGAGCTGGCGGAGCGCGATGTCTCGCGGCACATTGGGCCCGGTCCCGTAGTTGTTGTGCGTGAAGATCGGCAGGTTGTTCTTCAGATGGGCCTTGCCGACGGCGCGGAACACTTTGCGCTCGTCGGGGGTGAAATCGGCTTCAGCCGGCATGTAGCCGATCTCGCCGTAGGCCCCATACCGCGTGGCAGCCGCTTCCTTGACGAGACTCTCGGCAATCTCGTCCTCGCTCATCGTCGAGATTTCAGCGGGATACGTGTTCTCAATGTAGTAGCCGCCGCTCGCCACGACGTGGAGCCCCGTTTGGCTTGAGATCTGCCTCAAGTGCTCGTAGTTGACGCCCATGTCGGGATGTCCGCCGTCAACGATGCACGTCAGCCCGATCTTCATCGTCTCCCTGACGTCCGCAACGACCGGAGTGATGTCGGCTGACGATGGCGGCGGGAGCTTGAGCTGGCGCGTGTCCCGCGAATACACGCCGTCCAGATGCTCATGGAACAGGATGTCCCCCTTCAACGCCTCGGGAGACAGATCCTTGAGAATGGTCCGGATGATGGCGCCTCTGGGGAACGTGACCCTCCGAGCGCCAGATGCTGCCTGCGACGGCGCGGCCAGCAGCAACGTTCCCAGCCTCGTGTCTGAGACGAGCGGAAACCCCGCGCCGGCGCCGAGGAGGCCGAGAGCCTGTCGACGAGTCAATCGCGCAGGAGGCGCATCAGCCATCGCGTTCTCCTCTCTCGACATTCCAAACGGTTCCCGCTTTTCGACCACGGATCCACACGTCGGTTCCTCGACATGACTTTGCCGGTCCACCTATCCGCCAGCCGTCGACCGTTACGGCGCTTCCGCGTAGGCGGCCCGGGCCGCCGCGTTCAGCCCGTTGGCGCGCGGCCATTCGGGGTGTTTGGCGACGAGCTCCGCTCGCACGATTGCCGCCACGTCGTCGGACGGACGACCCTGTGCTTTGAGCTCACGCGCACGCCGCTGCACTTGCTGCATCACCGCCCGACAGGCCGCGATGGCCGATCCGTCCCCGACGCCGCCATGCGCGGGAACGATGGTCCGGGGAGCGAGTTCCTCGAACCGGTCGAAGGCCGTCAGCCACGCCTGCATGCTCGTCGATCCGCTCGCGGCAAGGAAGGAGTTGGTCATCACGACGTCGCCTGCGAACAGGACGCCGTCCCCCTCCACGAAGAAGCCCGTGTCGCCCCGCGTGTGCGTCGGGCCGACCATCAGCAGCCGGACTCGTACACCGCCCAGATCCAGCACGTGCTCGCGATCGAACAATATGTTGGCCGCGCGAGGTCTGGCGTCGGCGAGCAGCTCGGCCGTCAGCGGCGAACGGCTGGCGAAGAGCGTGATCTGGTCGGCAAGTCCTTCCGCAGCCTCCTCCTCCTGCACGCGTGAGTTGACGTACGTCGCAGACCACGGGAACGCGATGTAGCCGGTCGTGTGCTCGGCGTGGAAGTGGGTGGACCCGATGAAGAGCTCGTTGTTTCTGGCGAGGGTCGCCGCCTCGCGCAGAACCGCCTCGCCGTTGCGCCGGCCCAGCCCGGGATCGATGACCAGCGTCGCGCGCGAGCCGACGACGATGCCGACGTTGGGGACGAGAGGAACGCTGCCGTCAGGGATGACGTACGAATGCGCACCAAGCTTGACGGTGGCGTTCTCCCTGACGAAGGCCTCGGGGACGGGGCGCTGCGCCGTCAAGTTTGGCATACCCAGGACGGCAAGGCTCAACACGATAAGAGACCGAGCCCACATGACGACCCTCCCCCGAAGGAAGACACCTTATCACGCGGCGCCTGTAAGCCCCGAAGCTCGAAGCCACAAGGCTTGACAGCTCAATGGCTTTGTGCAACGGTGAGCGGGATTCCGGCTTACAGGATGATTTCCAGCGGCTCAGCGGCGTTGTAGCTTGTGGCGCGCTTCGTCGTCTTCGTGGTTATGGCGGACGATCTCCCTCGGCGCGACTCAGTCACGTGACTGGTTCGGCAGGTGCACACATGAGTTCGAAGAAACCCGGCCGCAGGCGATTTCTCGAGAAGAGCGTGGCGCTGGCTGGCCTGGCGGCCGCCGCGCCGGCGGGCGCGATCCTGGCGCCCGGGTCCGCGAACGCTCAGGCCCCGGGATCCTCGACCTCGGACCTCAACTCGCTCGACGCCGTGCTGTACGGCCGCCGATCGCGGTTCGTCACGACGGTCCGGTCGATTGAGGGCACGAGCCATCCCGATCGCACGCCGCCGCGGCCCAATCCGTACCGGCCGAGCGCCCGTACTCCACTCGGCGAGTCGGTCGGGATCATCACCCCGACGTCGCTGCACTTCACCACGCAGCATAACTACGGCGTGCCGGACATCAACCCGGCCGAGCACAAGCTCATGATCCATGGGCTCGTCGACCGATCGCTGGTGTTTACGATCGACGAGCTGAAGCGGCTGCCGTTTGTCTCCCGGATTCACTTTCTCGAGTGCGTCGGCAATCGCCCGTCGCCCAACGGGAGGACGGTCTCCGATACGCACGGCCGCATGGCCTGCAGCGAATGGACCGGCGTGCCCCTCTCCGTGCTTTTCAGGGAGGCTGGACTCAAGGACGGAGCGAGCTGGATCATCGCGGAGGGCTCTGACGGTGGCAAGCACACCAAGAGCGTCCCGCTCCGCAAGGCGCTCGACGACTGCCTGGTCGCGTACGGACAGAACGGCGAGCCGGTGCGCCCGGATCACGGGTTCCCGCTGCGCCTCATTGTCCCCGGCTTCGAGGGCATCTACAACGTGAAGTGGCTGAGACGGATCAAGATCGTGGACGAGCCGTACCTGACGTTCCAGGAGCACTCGCGGTTCCTCGGCTCGAACCCGAGGACGCAGCCTGACACTTACGACTTCGGGCCGAGCTCGGTCATCACGTATCCGTCCGGTTCGCATCAGCTGGCGGGCCGCGGCACGCACGTGATCAGCGGACTGGCCTGGTCCGGTGGAGGGGCCGTCAAGCGGGTTGACGTGTCGACCGACGGCGGCAAGACCTACAGGGAGGCGGAGCTCGCGGGCCCGGCGCTCCCCAAGGCGCACACACGATTCCTCCTGCCCTGGCGGTGGGACGGCGAGGAAGCCATCATCCAGTCGCGGTGTACAGACGAGAAGGGTCAGGTGCAGCCGACGGAAGCCGAGTTCGCGAAGTTCTGGAGCTTCACGCGCCAGCAGTTGTACGCGACGATCCAGAGCCAGCTCGGCCACTGCAACTGGATCCTTCCCTGGCGGGTGCACCGCGATGGGCACGTCACCAACGGTCTGCCGCCCGTCGGCGCCGTCGTGGATGTCCACGCGGACTAGAGAGGTCGATCACCGTTATCAGTCGGGCAAGCCATGAGGTCTCCAGGAATCGTCGCGGTCGTTGCGGTCGTGCTGACAGCCGCGGCCTTACAACCAAGCCACGCGCAGTCGCAGCAGCCGAGCCCCGCGTCGCCGTCCGGCCTCGGGCGTGCGCCGACGCCGGCTGAACTGCGAGGATGGGACCTCTCGGTCAGCCCCGACGGGGACGAGCTGCCGCCCGGCAGCGGGACCGCGACGCAAGGTGCGCTCGTATACACGCAGCGGGGGTGCGCCACGTGCCATGGCACCACGGGAAAGGAAGGCCCTGCTCTCGCCCTGGTGGGCGGCACGCCGACGATGGCCACCAACTACTTTCCAATCGCGTACTGGCCATTCGCGCCGACGATTTGGGACTACATCTACCGAGCCATGCCCTACGACCGACCGGGACATCTGACGGCGGACGAGGTCTACGCACTGACGGCGCTTCTGTTGTTCCAGAACGGCATCATCCAGCAAGCCGACGTGATCGATGCCAAGACACTGCCGAAGGTGAAGATGCCGCACCGCGCCGACTACAAGACGCCAGCGGCATGGACGCCGGACAAGCCTCGCGGATTTAAGATCCTGCCCTGACCTGACGCCGGAGTCTCCGCGGGCCAAACCGCGGGCTCAGGTCGACTGATTGGTCCAGTCGAACGCGTTGAACTGTGCGTACGTGTTCTGGTGCTCGAAGGCGATTGGCCCGGCCGTCACCTTCAATCGGACCGCGTTGCCCATTTCGGCCTCTTTGTACTCGAAGCCGTCTGGCAGACGAATCTGCGCGCGGTGCTCCTCGCCGGTCACGGGATTCTTGATGGGTTCCGCCAGATACTCGATCGCGCCGGGGATGCTCAGCCGCGCGGTGCGCCGTTCCCGATCGGCCTCGAGGTCGATCGGCAGGACGAGAGGGGCGGGCCGGTTCGGCGCGGCGCCCATGAATATCTCGAAGACGGCGCCTCCTTCGCGGCCGCTCGCCATGGCCGTGACGGCCTCGCGCTGCGCCTCGCTCATGCGTTCATCGAGAATCAGCTGGTACGTGCCGTTGCCTTCGTGAATGGCGCCGGGCCACGAGAACACGGCGACGAAGCGAACGCTGTCGAGCCGGGTCGGCCCGAAATGTCCTTCGGCAACCGAGACGGTCATCAACCCTTCGCAACGGCCGGTGGTGGGCAGCGCGTTGAACTGACAGGGGCACCCCCACGCGCAGTTGCAGCCACCGCCTTCTTCGCCTTTGATCCGCCACGGTACCGGGCTCATTCGCACCTCCTCGTTTCC
The DNA here is from genome assembly GCA_964497175.1 of uncultured Bifidobacteriaceae bacterium. Classification (GTDB taxonomy): domain Bacteria; phylum Acidobacteriota; class Vicinamibacteria; order Vicinamibacterales; family CAVVIG01; genus CAZCEL01. Next base: position 728 of record CAZCEL010000060.1, on the reverse strand, counting down.
CAACTGCCTGATCAACATATCTCGACCGCCTCGACTGCGACAACCCTGATGCGCGAGCCGAACATCCAGCCGAGGGGCGTATACTGGCTCGCCGTCGGCCATCGATGGGGACGACGTCTGGAGCTCACCATGAGGATGACTGCTGTCGTTGCGGGCATGGCGCTCGTTGCGGGTCTCTCACTCGTTGGCGGACAGCAGCCAACCGATCCGGCGCTCAACCGGCTCGCCGCTGAATTCGCTGCGGCCTTCAACGCAAAGGACGCCAAGCGAATCACGGCGTTCTACACTGACGACGGCGTGATCATGCCGCCCGATCAGGGCATGGTCAGAGGGCGTCGGGATATCGAGGCCTACTACGCGCGGGGTTTCCAGCAGGACGTCGCCGACTTCCGCTTGGTCCCCATCGAGTCGGTGATCTCAGGAGAACAGGCGTTCGAGGCCGGGACCTCGCGTCTGACGCACCGGCGAGGCCTCTCGTCGAGAGCCGCTGTCGGCGCGGCGACCCAGACGGGTAAGTACCTCGTCGTGTACAAACGCGAAGGCGGGGCGTGGAGGATTGCCTACGACATCTTCAATAACGACTGAGAGGCAGAAAGAAAGGCAGGAAGGCGGGAAGGCAGGAAGGGCAGAAGGGTGGAAAGGCGATTTTCACTGCTGACAGCTGACAGCTGAGAGCTGAGAGCTGAGAGCTGAGAGCTGAGAGCTGAGAGCTGAGAGCTGAGAGCTGA
>CAZCEL010000059.1:921-15410 GCA_964497175.1 uncultured Bifidobacteriaceae bacterium | reverse complement strand
CCGCCTCGCCGAGGTCGGGCTCGAGATGCCACAACAAGTCGGGGCGACCTTTCTCGGAGACGCGAGTTACCTGCGGCACCTGACAGACGGCGCCGAACCGCTCGTCGACAATTACCCGCAGAGGCTCGCACCGGTTTCTGGCAGGCCATCGCTGTCGGATCCGGGATACGGTATCGACCCTGCCGTAACGGCGCTCTATCAGGAGGCGCTCAGTCCGGCCCGGGCGCGCCTGGCGTTCGCGAACTCTGACTTCATCCGCCGACTGCTGCCCGAGCGCATCATCGAGGCATCGCTTCCGTTTTTCGACCTCCAGACGATCCTCAACCGTGTGTTGTTTGAAGGCGGCCAACCCCTTCGGCAGATCGACGATCTGCATCGACTGCTCACCCAGACGCCGCTGCGCGCGCTGCCCCTGTGGATTCTGGGGAGCGACGAGTTTCGGGAGCGGATTGCGGCGCGCCAGGATGACGATGGCGGCACGGTCCAGTACGTGCGCGGCCTGACCGCGCTTGCGAGACGCGATTACATCGGCGCCGCCGCCGCTTTCGCGGATTCAGAGCGACGGGGCCTGAAGAGTGACGCGATCCTGCCGCTGCACGTCTACGCACTCTGCCTGGCGGATCGACTCGACGTCGCGAGAGAGCTGGCGAGCGGCGTGCAACCGCGAGGGGAGGAAGAGCGACGCTTCTGGGCGTGGATCGGAAGCAGGTTCGGCGTAGGCCCTTTGGGCAGTAAGTAGTGGAGCGGGGGACGAAAAGGGGCGACGAAGAGCACGAGGTCATCCTTCGTGCTCCTCGTGCCCTTCGTGGTTCAGAAGTCCATCTGCACGCCGAACTTCACCAGCCGCCCCTGCATGATCTTGAGAGGGGTCAGCCAGCTCGGCCCGTAGGTGTAGTTCAGTGTGAGGGGTGAGTTCTCGTTGAACAGGTTGAACACGCTGAAGGTTCCCTGGATGCGACCGCTGCCCACTCTGAAGCTCTTGGCAAGCCGGACGTCGATCTGGTTCAGACGGTCCGAATACTGCGTTCCAGGGGGGATCAGGGCCGCTGAGAGCGAGGCCACCGTTGGCGCCCGGCCAAGCGTGTTGGGCAGCGTAGCAACCGTCCGGTTCGCCAGGATCTGCGGGCCCACCCGGTTCTGCCACGTCGCGCTCGCGTTGAGGCCCCATGGCAGCGGATAGCTGACGAGCGCCTTCCAGTCGCCCTTGAAGGGCGGCGTCACCGCGCAGTACAGAGAGCTCGGGTAACCGGTAGAGGTGCGCCCGGTGTTGTTGATGTTGTTGCCCGTATAGTTCTCGAGCAGGATCTTGCCTGCGGTGGTGTCCGTATTCGTCCCGATCTGCGCGAACGACGCGATGTTGCAGAAGTCGGTCCGTTCCCGGCCGATGCTGACGCCGCCCGATGCCTGGCCGCCATTGGCCAGCCGGGCCGTGGCCGTCACGTCGAGACCCGTATACACATCCGCCACATCGCCGAAGGAGTTCGCCGCCGTTACGAGGTTGTCCGGCCTCACGCCGAAGAACGTGGGCTTGACGTCGGTGAGCCCGCAGACCTGCTGGTTGCCTCCGCCTGGGAGCCGCGCATCGGTTGGGGTCGTGACGCAGAAGGTGTCGAAGGCGGTGGCCGGCGTGGCGCGAAACTCGGTGGCAAACAGATTGCCGAACGAGTGCCGCGTCCACTGCAGATCCAGCATGAGATGGGGGTTCAGTTCCCGCTGCAGGCCGACGAGGAACTCGTCGTCGCTCGGCCGCTTCCCCCACGCGTTCAGGACGCTGGTGTCCCAGCGCGTCACGATGTTCGGGATCCCCAGAGGCGCGCTGAGCCCGCCGCACTCGCCGTTCGCCTGCGTGCTGACGAGGTCGCAGTCCGGGACGTAGTTCAGGTTGGCGTCGATCCAGGTGCGCGAGGCGTTGTTGATCCGGGTGTTCACCGGGTTGTTCGCCGTGGCTGTGGCCACCGATTCACTGGCCAGGTAATGACCGTAGTTGAACCGCGCGACGGTCTTCCCGTCGCCCCGAATGTCCCACGCTACGCCAAGACGGGGAGAAATGTCCTTCCAGCTCGGCGTGTTGGTGAGGGCATCGTAGTGCCTGGATGCGATGAACGGCCCGGGGAGCGTGTCCGCCTCCGGCACGTAGGCGTTGTGGTAGTCGAACCGCACGCCCAGGTTGAACGTGAAATTTTTCAGAGTCCACTTGTCCTGCGCGAACACTCCGAGCGCCGCCTTCAGGTGCTGCAGATCGGTCCACGGATAAGCGTACTGCGCGATGGACAGCGGAGCGCCGTTGAAGAGGATCCAGATCTGTGAGTTGTTCTGCGCGTAACTGAAGTTGCGCGTGCCGAACATGTCCTGCACGCCGAACTTGAAGGCGTGGCTGCCGGTCACGTAGTTGGTGGCAAAGCGCCAGTTGTACTGATGGTTGTAGGCGCGGATGTTCACGAAGGTCGCGCCGTACGAAACCCCGGACGATGCCTCGAGCCTCCAGACCGGGAAGCCCGGGCCGCTGCCAACCGGGATCCCGAGCCCTGGCCGCTGCAGCCACCACCAGGTCTCGTTGAAAAACGAGAAGCCGCCTTCGAACAGCAGCCTGCTGGTCAGCGGGTTCGTCCAGCTCCCCTGCGCGACGTAGTCGGGCGCCGAGTAGAGATAGGTAGCCGACTCAGGGGCCACCGTCACGCTGGAGTCGTTGATCAGATTCCGGCGGCCCAGGTGATAGAAGAAGTTCGCCTTGTTCCGCCTGTCGATCTGCCAGGTCAGGTTGGCCGTATACGTGTTGTGGAACGTGTCGCCGCTGAAGTCCTGCCTGGTCAGATCGCGCGAGTCGGGCACCAGCCGTGTGGTGCCTATGGGAATCCCGAGCGTCGGGTAGCCGAACGTGCACCCCGCGGGATTATTGCAGTAGACGTCGCTCTTCTGGTCTTTCGCGAAGTAGGAGTTGGCCAGGTACTTCGTGGACCGCAGGTAACGGTACCCGCCGTAGAACCACAGCTTGTCCTGGACGATCGGGCCACCTATCGTCGGGTTTACTTCAATCAGTTGCTTCACGTGATCGACCGTGAGGAGGTTTCTCGATCGCAGGGCATCGTCCAGGTTGTCGCTCTGGAGACCGCTGGTGGAGAAATCGCTGTAGAGGTAGTAGCTGAACCTGTTGGCCCCTTCTTTGGCCACTGTGTTGGCCACGACGCCGCTCGTCATCACCTCGGACGTCGTGCCGCTCGTGGTCACCGTCATTTCCTGGACGGTGCCGGTGTTGACGGCGAGCGTGTGGTTGTAGCCGCCGCCGGAGTTGTTCATGTTGTTGAACCGCATCCCGTTCATCAGAAGCGGCATCTGGTCGTCGCGGCTTCCGTGGATCTTCATCGTCTGCCACCTGGCGCCGTCGGATCCGCCGACGTCCTGATACGTCAGCGGCATCTGCACCCCAGGCACGAGGATGGCGAGGTTCTGGAACGATCGGCCGGTCGGCAGCTCGTTGAGCAGCTCCGACGTCAGCGCGCGGCGCTGTGACGTGGTCTGCGTGTCCACGAGCGGGCTCTGGCCCGAGACCGTGACCGTTTCAGCAACTGCACCGACTGCCATGGTGATGTCGACGCCGGCCGTGAAGGCCGCGGTCAGGATGATGCCCTCGCGCACGACCGTGGTGAAGCCCGGCAGCGTGTACGTGACACTGTACGTGCCGGGAACAAGCGCGATCACGCGGTATGCGCCCTGCCCATCGGTGTAGACGACGCGCGTCTTTTCAATGAGCGCGGGGCTGGACGCCTCGACGGTCACCCCCGGAAGCACGGCGCCGCTCGAATCGCGAACCGTGCCCGCGATTTCGGCGTTCTGCGCAAACGCGGCTGACGCGAATAGCGTGAGCCCCGAAAGCGCCAGTGCCGCAATTGACAACTGTCGCGTTCTCATCTGTGGCCCTCCAGACAGCAGTGGTCCACTCTTGCGCGCGTTCCACGCCACGAGACAGGGCGCCTCCATGGTGCGCACGCTTTATCAGCAGGGGAGCCTAACACCTCGCCTCTGTTCGATCAACCCTTCCGTCGAAGTCCGCGACGCAGGATCAGGCGCGAGCATTCCTCAATCCAATTCGGTGGAACCGGAAATCCAACGCAGTGGAACCGGTTGGCAGCGGCTCCACGGCCGGCCAGCTGAGCGACGCCTCATCTGGTGGCTTCCCGCAGGCCCAGGCGCGCCCTCGCGTGACTCGAATCGAGGCGCAGCGCTTCGCGAAACGCCTGCCCCGCGGCCTCGCGGGCTCCTCGGGCCAGGAGCACGCCGCCGAGATTGGTGTGCGCATCCGGGTTGTCCGGGTCGACGGCCACGAGCCGTTCGAACTGGCGAACAGCCTGCGCCAGATCGCCCTGTCGCGCCAGATCCACGCCCAGGTTGTTGAGCGCGTCCCGGTGATTCGGGTTGCGCTCGAGGGCGCGCCGGTACTCGGCAATCGCCTCGCTGACGCGGCCCCCGCGCTCCAGGACAAACCCGAGGTCGTACCGCGTATTGGCGTCGTCCAGGCCGGCCAGCGCGCGTCGAAGGACCGACTGGGCTTCCGGGTACCGGCCGAGTCCCGACAGACAGCGGCCGATGTCGGCAAGCACCTGGAAGTCGCCCGGGGCCAGCCGCTCGTGGCGCTCGAGGAGCGCCAGCGCCTCGTCGTACCGCCTGAGCACGCGAAGCACGGAGGCCAGTTCGAACAGCGCGTCTGCATTGTCGGGATCGAATTCGAGCGCGCGCCGGATGAGGTATTCACGCCACGCGGCATTCAGCGAAAGATCGGCGCTCGAGGCCTGCTGGAGGAGGAACGTGGAGCTTCGCGATTCCCGCACGAGCGTGTCGAGCACGGGATCAATGTACGGATCGTATCCGGGCAGCCGGTCGGCCAGTCTCAGGGCCCGGTCAGCGTCCTCCCGCCGCCCCGCAGCGTCGTAGGCGGCAGCAAGCAGCCTGACGGCGGGACCGAACCGCGGGGCGCTCGCTGAGAGCTTTTCCAGCCTCTCCAGCGCAGCGCTCGCATCGCCGCGCACAAGGGCCAGGCGAGCCAGGCCGAGCGCGGCATGCGCCGACATCGGCGCGGCAGCCACGCGCCGCACCTTCCCCTCGCCAGCCGCCGGTGCGGTCGGCTCGGGCAGCGCAAGCACGCGCCGCCAGGCCTGCTCAGCCCCGTCGTACCGCCCTGCTTTGAACTCCAGCTCGCCGAGCCGCCACCACGCCGGGCTGAAGTCTGGCGCCAGATCGACGACCTCGCGCAGCCGTGCGGCGAGCTCATCGGCATTGCCGGTCGCGTCCTGCACGAGTGCGCGATAGTAGGTCCAGCGCCACGGGGAGCCGCTCAACTCCGCGGCGACCGCGTAGCTGGCATCCGCCTGGGCGTAGAGCATGTCCGCGTGGTACGCCAGTCCGAGCGCGCCCACCTCCTCTGGCGATGTGGGTCTGGCTCTCGCGGCACGATCCGCCTCGGTCAAGTGCTCGCGAACGGCGGGAGACTGTCCCGAGAGATCGGGAAGGGCGGGGAGACGGGCGGCGTAACGCGCCTGTCTCACCTCGACGACACCCAGGGTGGCGAGCGCAGCGAGCGCTGCCGCGATCGCCGCGAGCACGGCCCAAAACCGCCACGGGATTACGTTCTTCGCCACAGCAACAATCATCGCGCCGGCGTGGTCCCCCTGTTGCTCCAGACCGTGACACGCGACATCCGATCGTACGGTCGGCTGATATGCATGCCGCCAGTGACGAGATCCGGCGTTCCGTTGCCGTCGAGATCGCCCACGGCCAGCGTGATCAAGTGTGTCGGCGAGCTCGCAACCGCATGCGTCGTGAACTGCTGGCGCCCGTTGTTCTCCAGCCAGATCAGGCTGCGGGCGTTCGGATCGTCCCAGCCGTTGTACGCACTGACCACCACGACGTCCAGATCGCCGTCGCCGTCAACATCGGCGGCCTGAGGACTCGAGGCGCCAGACAGATTGGCGATGCGATGCGGCGCGAACCGCAGACCGCCGCGATTCTCGAGCCAGTGCACGCCGTGCCAGGGGCGGCTGTTGGCCGGCGCGTAATCGAACGCGTCGCCGTTGCTGTACAGGATGTCCGGGTCCCCGTCCCTATCGAGATCGACAATCGTGATCCAGCTCGAGCCGAAATCCGCGTTCGTCGATCCCCAGAGCAGCCGGGGCGCCAGGCGGGCGCCGCCCTCAAACGCCCAGACCTCTTCCCACTCCTGGCTGATGAGCGCGACGATGTCGAGGCGCTCGTCACCGTCGATGTCGAAAATGGGTGTGTTGACCGCGCCCGACAGCCTCTGCAGCACGTGCGGCTCGAACCTCCAGCCGCCCGCGTTCTCCAGCCAGAGCGTCTCTCCGCTGTCGTACCCGAAGGCCGCAACCGCCAGATCGCGATCGCCGTCCCTGTCGAGATCGCCGGCGCGGGCGTCGGCAACCCGCGGCAGACCTTCCGCAACGAGGTGACGGGCGAACCGACCCGCGCCCTGATTCTCGAGGATTACCACCGATCCGATGCGAAGGTTGCTCGGAAACAGCTCGCCCAGACTGGCCACGACCAGATCCAGGTCGCCGTCGCCGTCGATGTCGGCAGGCTCCACATGGGCCGGCGCCCGGATCTCGTCGCCGAGCGGATGTTCGGTAAAGGCCCCTTTCGGGTGCTGGCGAATCCAGGACACGCGGTTCCGCACGGCATCGCAGACGAGGATGTCCAGCAGCCCATTCCCGTCGAGGTCGGCTGTCTGCACGTTCGTGATTTGGGGTCGCTCGTCGGCAGCCGGTGCGTCGCCCACCTGCTCGGCGATGAATGAATCAGAGGGCGGTCCCTCGGGCAGGATGGAGCGTGCGGCGTCGAGCGTGCCGGCGGGTGCTTCACCGCCCGGGGCCGGGCCGCAGGCCGCCATCAGTGCGGCGACAAGGGACGCGCCGACCCGAGGAATGACTGCTCTAGTCTTCCGCATCGTTGACCCTGACTGGTACGGGTGCTAAGGTACGCTGATTTTCGCGCGACCTTCATACTGCGTTGTGACAACGACTTCAAGGGGGCCGACCTGAAGCCTGTCAACGCGACCTGAAGCCGCGGATGTTCGCTACGGATGCGGTTGGGACTTGGTCTCCAGGGATTATGAGGTGATGCGACTGGGTGGCGTGGTCGTGGCGTGGATCGCGCTGTTGCTCGCGGCCGACGCGCCTGCTTTTCAAGGTGCGACGGCCGCCCCGCTGACCGGCAATCCCGCCATCGATGAGTGGATTCGCATGACCTTCGGGCAGCCGGTCGATCCCGAAACGCTCGACGATCCGGTGTGGGGCACGAAGACGCTGCTGTCACTGACCGATTCCGAGCGGGAGGGCGCGCGGCTGTTCATGCAGCGCTGCAACGTGTGCCACGGCGCCGGCATGAACGCGGTGGTGGCCTACGGCCCGCTCCTGTCGAAGAAGAACGTGCTTGGCCGGGAGGACGACGCCAGGAAGATCATCCGTGATGGAACACCCCGGATGCCCGCCTTTCGCCACGCCCTGCAGCCGTCCCAGATCGACATGATCGTCGACTACCTGAAGCGCGTGGACAAGTACGAGCCGGTGTACTGATCAGGAGGCACAATGCGCAGCTCACGGTTTCGCCGGGGCCTCGCTCTGGCCGGCACGATCGGCGCGGTCATCGCCGTCGCGTGGGGCGCTCGAACGACCGGCCATGCACAGGCGGGCGTTCTGCTGGCGGGATCGATCACGGGACCCTCGGGCGAGAAGATGGAAGGGGTGATCGTCTCGGCGCGCGCCGAGGGAAAGAGCTTCACGACGAGCGTGTACACGGACGTGGACGGCGAGTACTACTTCCCGCCGATGGAACCCGGGAAGTACAAAGTCTGGGCCCAGGCCGTGAGCTTCGAGGCCGGTCGCGCAGACGTCAGCCTGGGCGGTACCGCTGTTCGCCAGGATTTCGCGCTGAAGTCGATGAAGGACTTCGAGGCCCAGCTGCCCGGCGATCGATGGGTGCACGCCCTGCCGGAGGACACACCCGAAGATCGCCGGATGAAGACGGTGTTCAGGGTGTCGTGCGGCGGATGCCACAGCCAGAACACCGCGCTCCTCAGCCGATTCGACGAGCGTGGCTGGAAGAACATCCTGACCGTGATGAGCAGAATCGCCACGGCCGGATATGTGGCGAACGTGGTGGGTGCGGCTGCCGCGACCGAAGACATGGCGCCCAACCCGCTGATGGATTACTACAAGGAGCGGCTCGCCCGCTATTTGGCGAAGGTGCGAGGGCCCGGCCCCTCGCCGGCAAAGTTCGTCCCTCGTCCCCGCCCGACCGGTGAGGCCATTCTGGCCGTCATTCGGGAGTACGACACGCCCGGAAACGGCTACGGCCTGCCCCTCTGGGAGAACGGCACCGACTGGTCGGAGGGCGCCTCGTCGAAGACCAACCGGCAGAACCATCACGCGATGGATGGCACGCTCGACTTCGAGGGGAATCTCTTCTTTACCGACGACCTCAACAGCAATCCGTACCGCAGCGTGGGAAAGATCGACTGGAAGACCGGCAGGATCACGAACGTCAAGGTGCCCCGGCGGGGCAATCCCCGGGCGGCCGCTTCGGTGCACGACCTCGTGGCCGACCAGAAGGGGATCCTCTGGTTCGGCGCCGACGGCACGCTGATCCGGCTGGACCCGGCCACGCTCAAGTGGGAAGCCATGACCGCGCCCGATGGCACGCCGGTGCCGTCGGGGGGATTCAACGCCGTCGACTGGAAGGGCGGCGTGTGGAGCGCCACGCGGGGAGCGTCGCGTTTCGATCCCGTCACGCGCACCTTCACGCAGTCGCGAAACCCCATCACGAAGAGCAAGCTCGGCTCGGTTGGAACGTACGGCATGGCCGGCGACGGCGACGGCAACGGCTGGGTCGCGCAGTTCGGCATCGACATCATGGTGAAACACGACCCGGTCACCGGTAAGTCTGAGAATGTGCAGCTGCCGCCATCTCCCAACGCACCGGAGCCAGGGCTGTTCACGGGCGACGACCGCAGGATCTTCGACATGATGGGCGGCAGCCTGTACCAGGGACACGGTCACCCCTGGATGCACACGGTCCGCAAGCCCGGAGGCGGGCCCGACGCCGTCTGGGGACCGGGCTGGACAAGCGACTACCTGGTCAAAATCGACACCAGGACGCTCAAGGTGACGCTCTATCCCATGCCGTACCGCGATGTCGGCAACTACCAGTCGGTCGTCGACAAGGACGGTATGGTCTGGAACGTGTTCACGAACGGCGACGCGGTCGCCAAGTTCGATCCGAAGACCGCGAGGTGGACGTGGTACGACCTGCCGACGCGAGGCACCGAGGCTCACGGACTCCAGGTCGTCACGGTCAACGGCCGCGTGCAGCTCGGCGTGCCGTACTGGGGGTCGAGCAAGATGGCGAAGGTGGAGTTCATCACCGCGGAGGAGCGGCGGGCCCTGAAGTCGGCAGTCCAACGAGTCGCTCGCTGACGGGGGCGGCCATGCATCCACGCGATCGGGCATCTCGATGACGGTTTGGACGAGCGCAGAAAACGCGAGTTGCCGATTGCGGATTTCACGCTGCAGGCGTGATGGCAGCCTGGTCGCGCTGGCCGGTGTCGCTGCAGCTTGTCTCGTCGCCGCACAGGGCCCGGTCCTGGCGGAGCGTGGAAGCCAGGCGGGAATCTCCGCGGGCGACGTGAGCGCTCAGTCCGTGCGCTACCCGTCGGGCGGCGTGACGATCGAGGCGTTCCTCGCACGGCCCTCGGGAACCCCGACCCGAAAGCTTCCCGCGGTCATCGTCGTACATGACGACCAGGGCCTGAACGACGCGATGCGCGAGACGGCCAGACTGTTCGCCTCGAGCGGCTACGTCGCGATGGCGCCGAGCCTCACCTCCCGTCCCGGCGGCGCCGGGGCACGGGGCGCGGCTCCAGGAGGACAGCCTGCCGCCCCGCCGTCCGGGGGACGTGGAAGCGTCACCGCGGGATTGCTCCCGGCGCAAACGGCCACGGACGTGCGCGCGGCCTTCGCCTACCTGCAGAAGGATTCCCAGGTCGACGGCTCGAAGATCTCCGTGGTTGGATTCGGCTGGGGCGGCTGGCGCGCGTTCAAGCTGGCCGAGCAGGTCCCGTCACTGCACCGTGCGGTCATCTTCTACGGAACGACCACCGACGATGAGCAGCTGCAGAGGATTCGGGTGCCGATTCTGGGGCACTACGCCGAGTATGACTTTCGAACGACCGCCAATGCGCTGGCCACGAAGAGGCGGCTGGCAGATCGGTTCACGTACTACATCTATCCCGACACCGATCGAGGGTTCTTCGGCGGGAGCAGCGGCGCCATCGACTACGTGGCGCTGATTCGCGACCGGCCGGCCGAAGCGGCGCAGCCGGCGACAGGCGATCAGGCCGCCACCGCCGCCGCCCAGACGGCGGCCAAACAGGCATGGGACCGCACGCTCGCGTTTCTGAAATAGCGGTCAGCGAACAGCGGTCAGCGAACAGCTTTCAGCAATCAGCTTTCAGCCCGGCCGCGGCCGACGGCCGGATTGAACATGCATGTGACGAGCGGTCACAGACGAGCAATCAGCCTTCAGCGGTCGCGCTACAGGGGCCGGCAACAACCTGCGACTGGCGAACGTCGGTGTGTCGCGTTGTGATGGATTTCAGGATGTGCACCGAACGGGTCGCCGAACTGCGGAACTTGTCCCGTCTCGTGATCGCTGTTGCTGGTAGCAACAGAAATCGCCGTTCGCTGATCGCAGATCGCTGAGTGCCGATCGCTATTTCTCGATCGCCCTCGCACCGCTCAGCAGTCCGGTCATGCCGTAGTTGCCCTCATGACATGCGTACTCGTACATATAGTCGCTGGTCTTCTTCATCGGAAGCTGGGCCGTGAACGGTCGGGTCCACGTCGTCTCATCGCTTACCGTGAACTCGTACATGAGAATGTCCGGCTCGACGCGCGTGAACTTCTCGACCAGGCGCATGCTCGGACTCGAGTTCGCGAACGACGTCGTCTCGTAGAAGTTGATGGTCTCGACGATGAGAGACTCGCCGTCCCAGCGGCCGCGCGAGCTGCCCGACCACTGGGCAAATGTCAGGTGCGGCCGGCTGTCGAGCGGGACGATCCTGGCGTTGTGCACCATCTCGTTCAGGATCACCACATGGTCGCGCGTCTGGAACACCTGGATATTGTTGTTGTAGGCGGCGGGCAGGAAGGGCGGCCCGGCGTTGAACCCCAGGATGCAGCGCTCGCCGACGCCCCGGTCTTCGGGCCCCCAGGCGGCGCGGGCGCGCCGCGCGGCGAAGTCGTCAGCCGCTTTTCGTCCCTTCGCCGTGAGCGGTGGAAGCTTTCCGTCGGAGGGATCGACGATCAGCGAGCTGCGCTTGGCGCCGACGAACTTCTTGCCGTAGTCCCACCAGAACTCGTTGTACGCGCGTGCGACGTCCGCGGTGGCGCGCTGGCCGTTGACAACCGGCGGCGTCCGGTTGGGATCGTCGTCGCGCCGGTCCATGTCGAGCCGGTGCGCGGCCTCCTTCTCGTACTCGGCAATCTCCTCGTCGGTCAGAAACGCCTTGTCGGCGAACCGTGCGGGCCGCTCGAGCGGGATGACGTTGCGAAAATCCCAGACGCCCTGCAGATCCGGCTGGCCGTCGGGGGTGCGCGGCGCCTTCCAGGTGGCGGTCGATTTCGACCGCCCGGGCGGGCCTGCGGACTGCGCGGCGAGATCCTGTCCCGCGACCGCCATCAGGCTCCCGGCAATCGCGAGAGCGCCCAACCGCGTGAGGCGTGCAAGCCGCATGGCCATCCTTTCACAGCGACGCGACGTGGGAAAGAGCGGCCGCGTCAGTCCCGCGCCGCCGCCGCCTTGGTCACCGAGGTCACCCCGATCGACGCCTGATCGAAGAGCTCGGGAGTCATCCCGCGGTCCCGCATCAGCGTCCGGATGAGCGCCTCGGTCTCCGGCCAGTCCTTCAGCGTGTTGGACACGAACACACCCTCGGCGCACATGAGCGGCGTCCATCCAAGCCTGTTTCTGGCCGTGAGATCGGCGCCGTGATCGACCAGAAACTGCACGATGGCGTTCGAGCCGCGCATGGCCGCGCCGTGAAGCGCGGTGCTGCCGCTCCACCGCATGTCGCCGAGCGAGTCGCGCGGAGGCACCACGTCGAGCGGCCCCTCGTGCGCGCCGTCGTAGCTCAGGAAGTTCAGCGGGTGGCGGCGGAGCAGTGTCCCGCCGTCGCCCTCGAGAAACGGGCCGCCGAATTCCGCGACGGCATTGATGTCGTTGCCGAGCTCGAGCGTCATCCGTACCGCTTCGACCGATTCTGCCTCCGGCACGCCCGTCAGCGGACCCGGGCTCTCGCCGTCCCAGAATCCCAGGCCGGCGGCCGCCATCAGCGGCGTCACGCCCTGAACCGTCGTCATCTTGGGGTCGGCGCCTGAGGCGACCAGCAGCCGCATGAAGGCGACGTCGCCGTGCTTGGCAGCGAGGTAGAACGGGGTCGCGCCGATGAAGCTGAGAAAGTTCCGGCCGATCGGAATGTTGGGCGGCAGCCGGGTGGCCGCCAGGTCGCGATCGAACGGGATCTCCCTCCAGGCGATGCGCCGGTTGGGATCGGCGCCTCTAGCGAGAAGCGCCGTGGCAAGCTCGAGCGTGTCGACGCGCCCGGACGGATGGGGCGGGTTGCCCGAGCCCGGCCGGCGCATGAACGCCAGCGCGTGCAGCAGCGAGCCCCTTGGATCGGCGATGTTTGCATTGGCGCCGCCCTCGAGCAGGAGCATGGCCAGCTCGTAGTAGCCGTTGATGATTGCCATGCCGAGTGCCGAAGTGGGCGCGTCGGGCGCCGTTGGCCTCCGGCCGTACCTGTCAGCAGCGGGGGCGCCGACGGTCACCGTGTCGTTGGGGTCCGCGCCGAGCGTCAGCAGAAGACGGACCGCCTCGAGATGGCCGTTCCGGACGGCAAACAGCAGCGGCGTGAATCCGCCCTTCGAGCGCGCGCCGAGGTCGGCGCCCGCCTTGACCAGGCCGGAGATAGCCGGGGTGTAGCCCTCGCCCGCCGCCCACATGAGCGCCGACTGTCCCTTCCAGCCTTCGCGCGCATTGACGGCAGCGCCGCGCCCCAACAGCGCATCGATCGCGTCGACGCGGCCGACGCGAGCTGCCAGCATCAGCGGCGTCTCGCCTTCCGGGGACGCCGCGTTGACGTCGGCGCCGGCCTCGGCGAGAGCGACAATCACCGGCGCGGCACCGTTGGCGGCGGCGAGCGCGAGCGGCCGCACACCGTAGCGCGTCGCCGCTTTCGGGTCGGCCCCTGCCCGTATCAGGAGCGTTGCTGTCTCGAGGTCGTCACGGAGCACCGCCCAGTGCAGAGGCGTCATGCCATCGGCCGCGGCGGCGTTCACGTCCGCACCCTTCTGCAGCAGATCGCGAACAGCGGCCCGGTCGGCGGCCTTGACGGCGTCGAGCAGCCGCTCGTCCGCGGCTTCAGCCGACGAGGCTGCCACCAGGAGCGCCGGGATCCACCAGGCGGCGCGCACACTGCACCTCACTCTCCACATGACCGCCTCACCAGCCGACCGCTTCGCCATCAGGCGAGGGACAGCGTCGCGAGCTCGAGCCTGCTCGTGCTGTCGCCGATCTTGTCAATCGGCACGCCGACCTTGTCGAGGATCGTCAGAAACAGGTTCGACATCGGCGTGTTCAGCGGATAGGCCAGATGCCGGCCCGTGTCGAGCTGCCCGCCGAGTCGTCCCGCCACGAGCGTCGGCAGGTTGGTGTGATCGTGCAGGTTGCCGTCGCCCATCCCGCCACCGTAGAGAATCATCGAATGGTCCAGCAGCGAGCCGTCGCCGTCGGGCGTCGCCTGCAGTTTCTCCAGGAAATACCCGAGCAGGTGGATGTGATAGGTGTCGATCTTCTGCTTCTTCGCGATGAGCACCGGATCGTTGCGATGGTGCGACACCGGATGGTGCTGTTCGGGCACGCCGATCTGCGGATAGGTGCGCGGGCTCGCCTCCCGCGCCATCAACAGGGAGAAGACTCTGGTGACGTCGGCCTGGTAGGCCAGCACCTGCAGATCGAACATGAGCTTGGCGTGCGCGTCGAAGTCGTCGGGGATGTCGGTCGGCCGATCGATCAGCGCCAGATCAGGGGAGGCGCCTCTGGTCTCGGCGCCCTGGATGCGCTGCTCGATCTCGCGGACCGACTGGAGATACTCACCCAGCTTGGAGCGGTCGCCTGTCCCGAGCCGCTTCTGCAGGCCGGCCGCCTCCTCCATGACCGAATCGAGCAGGCTGCCGGTGCGGCGCACCTGCGCGAGACGCTGAGCCGATGTCCCGCCCTCCCCGAACAGCCGCTCGAACACGACCCGCGGATGCGGCTCCATGGGATTGGGCGTCGTCGGCGATCGCCACGAGATCGTGTTCGAGAAGAAGCAGTCGGTGCTGTCGCAGGAGATCTGCGTCGGCTTCTCGAGCACCAGCTCCAGCGACGGC
>CAZCEL010000059.1:0-911 GCA_964497175.1 uncultured Bifidobacteriaceae bacterium | reverse complement strand
GTCGCGCCCGATCTGCTGCGCGGCAATCTGGTCGACGGTCGTGCCGAGCGTGACGGTCGCACCGCCACCGCCCCCGCGGCGATCCCAGGCGTGCACACCGCTCAGCCAGACGGCCGTGCCGCGCGGATGGTCGCCGTTGCCGTCGCCGAAGGAGTCGGCCTGCCGGTGGGCGAGGCCGCTCAGCACCAGCAGATGATCCTTGACGGGCGCGAGCGGCGAGAGGATCGGCGAGAGCTCGAAGTCGCGCCCGACGCGTGCCGGCACGAATGCGCTCTGGATGATGCCGTTGGGCGATCCGTAGATGAACCCCAGCCTCCGCGGGGTCGCCTGGGGCGCAGCCGAGAGGGCCGGCGCCATCGCGTCCAGCAGCGGAAGGGCGAGCGTTGCGCCCATCCCGCGAAGGAACGTTCGCCGCGGCAAACACAGCTTGGTGATGATCATGTTCTCGTCCCTCGAATCAGCTCGCCGGATGATCCGCCCACGCTACCCGACCGGCCGAGCACCCGATGAGGTCGGCGACGGCCCGCTTCTCATCTGAAACGCCGTGCTTCGAACGATGCCCAGAATCAACGACGAAAAACGGTACTCGTCATTTGCGGCCCCGCGCGTGATGGCCCGCACGAGGGGCCCATCGTAGTACTCGAGCGTCCGGCCCAGCGCGTACGTCAGCAGATTTTCGGCCATGGTGGACACGAAGAGCTGCGGCCGGCTCAGCACGTGCTGGCGGAGTCCGACCACTCCTTCGAACCTTGCGCCGTCAGGCAGCGCCCCGGACGGATCGACGGGCTCGCCATTTTCGGTCACCGTCCGCCAACGTCCCACCGCGTCGAAGTTGTCGAGCGCGAACCCGAGCGGATCCATGCGCGCGTGGCAGCTTGCGCACGCCGGGTTCGCGCGGTGCTGCACCATGG
>CAZCEL010000058.1:0-15782 GCA_964497175.1 uncultured Bifidobacteriaceae bacterium | reverse complement strand
GTCCCGTCGCCCAGGACGTAGCGGTTGGCACTTGCCTTGACGGCGGTCTTCCCGTTGCCGAACAGGTCATAGGCCGCGCCCAGCCGCGGGTTCAGGTCCTTCCAGCTCACCGCCTCGAGGCCCGGAAACGTTCGCGCGAACGGCACGAACTGCGTCGCGGGCACGTTGTGCTCGGGGTAATCTGCGCGGAAGTAATCGAAGCGCAGCCCGGCGTTCACCGTGAGGCGATCCACCGTCCACTGGTCCTGCGCGTAGATCCCCAGGTTCGGCCGGACGCGATTGGTCACAACCACCGGGTTGCCATAGTAGGTGACCTGCAGCGGCTGCCCGTTCTGCGCCACGAACTGCATGTTTCCTACCGTCCGGTTGTGGTTGTCGTACCGCCCGAGGATGAGCGTGAAGCCCGTCTTGAGCGCGTGGCTGCCCGTGACATACGACACTGATGCGCGGCCGCTGTAGTTGGGCGTGTACGCGTCCATGTTGATGAGGGTCGAGCGATACACGCGATTGGCCCCGATGTCGAGGATCGGCGGCTCGGTCGAGTCCGGCTGCGGGGTGAAATGCTGGTCCTGCAGGTTGTACGAGAAGCCGCCCTCGACGAGCAGCCGGCTCGTCACCGGCGAGGTCCACGTGCCCTGGGCGATGTAGTTGGGAATCTCCAGGAACGTCGACCCGTCGGACGTGAGCGGCGGCAGCGTCGCCAGCGTCGGCCCGATCAGGAAGTGGCAATGGCAAGCGTAGTTGTAGGACAGGTACGCCGTGATCTTGTTCCGCGGCGTCGCCTGCCAGGTCATCCGGCCGGACACATCGCGGGAATTCTGATCGTCCACGGCCTGCTGCGTCAGGTCAGCCTCGTACACCCACGCCTTCGGGTTCTTGTTCAGGAACTGATTCGCGACCCATTGATCGGCCACCTGGTAAGAGAACGTCCCGAAGAACCACAGCTTGTCCTGCTGGATCGGTCCTCCGATGGTCGGGTTGATGCTCCAGAGGCGCTTGAGCCGGTTGCCCGCGCCCAGTTTGCGCCGCACGAGGTCGGCATCGATGTTGGAGCTCTGGAGGCCGCTCGCGCCGAAGTTCCCGAAGAAGCCGCCCCGGAACTGGTTGCCGCCCTCGCGCGGGATCATGTTGACGCGCACGCCGCCGGTTTCTGACTCGGCCGACTTGGACGCAACGTCGATGGCGTACTCCTGGAAGTTCCCGTCGGTGAACATCACCGCTGAGGAATCGGGCCGCGTCCACGCGGACATCGACATCCCGTCGATCTCGAGCCGCTGGTCCGTCTGCCGCCCGCCGTGAATGGCCATCGTCATGAAGTTCTGGCCCGACTGCCCGCCAACGTCCTGGGTCACCGTCGACCCCACGACCTGCCCGCCGACGATGCCCGGGATCAGCACCCCGAGGTTCTGAAACGACTTACCGGTCGGCACGGTGTCGATCACGTCGCGCGTGACGACGACCTGTTGCCTCGTGTTCTGGAGGTCCACGACCGGGGACTCGCCGGTCACGGTGATCGTCTCGGTCACGCTCCCGACGCGCAGGTCGCCGTTGACCGTCGCCGTGAAGCCGGAGGTCAGCTCGATGCCTTCGCGCCGGTAGCTGCTGAAACCCTGGAGCGTGAATGTCACCGTGTAGGTGCCGGGCCTGAGCTCGACGATCTTGAACTGCCCCTGGCCATCAGACGTCACCGCCCGGACCTTCTCGATCAGCACCGGGCTGCTCGCCTCGACGGTCACGCCCGGCAGCACGGCGCCGGTCGCGTCGCGCACCGTCCCGGCAATCGTGGCCATGTCTGTCTGAGCGGTGACCCACGTGGGGGCGACGAGCATGACCGCCGCAAGCGCCGAGCGCACCTTCCATCCTGTCATGTTCGACCTCCGCCCGGCTGCAACGGTCGCAGCGCAAAGGCTTGAAGACGCACGAGGGAAACGCCGCCCACGACCTCGTGCGACAATGAATTCAGCAGAGAATGGCAGGGCGGTCTGGCGAAGTCAAGGACCGGCAGAGTGAGAAATCCTCCAACGGGGCCGAACGAGCGGCCAGTTCAAGAACTTGGAGGGGCCCTTTCCGGCGAC
This sequence comes from uncultured Bifidobacteriaceae bacterium, assembly GCA_964497175.1. GTDB lineage: Bacteria > Acidobacteriota > Vicinamibacteria > Vicinamibacterales > CAVVIG01 > CAZCEL01. Next base: position 13,707 of record CAZCEL010000058.1, on the reverse strand, counting down.
CGGTCTCGGTCACGAGCGCCGGGTCATCGACCGGGACTTGCGCAGTTGTTTCCGAGAACGCCGGTCCCGCCGCAGTAGCTCTCGTCCTGAATCTGCACCCTGATGCCGTCGGGATCGGCGAACATGAGCTCTTCCGATGGTGGCTGCGCGTCGGCGCGAAGCCGCACGCTGGCCTTGATCCCGTGCTCGGCCAGGAGCTTGACCACGCGCGCGGACTCGAACCGATCCATTCCGAGACAGAAGTGATCCAGCCGCCCGGCAGGTCCGCGGCTGAAAGCCAGGAACTGCGGTCCGCCACCAATGCCGAGCGCGGGGATCACCTTCTTGTTCCAGTCGGCTTCGGTGCCTTGATTCGCCTGCATCGGCATGCCGAACACGCGCTGATAGAACGCGACGGCGCGCTCCACGTCGGTCACGGCGATCGTCAGGTGGTTCAACGTGCGAACCATGATCGGGGCGGGTCCCGAAGACTTCGGAGCCGCCTGGTTGCTGCAGCGGTTGCCCAGCACACCGGATCCGCCGCAGTAGCTCTCGTCCTGAATCTGGACCGTGATGTTGTCCGGGTCGCGGAACTTGAGCTCCGCGACCGGTGGCGTGGAGTCGGCACGCATCCGCAGGCTGCTCTGGACTCCGTGATCGGCGAGCGCCTTCACCACGCGCTCGGCATTGAACCCGGCCATGCCGAAGCCGAAGTGCTCGATCCGGTCGCGGCCCTGTGCCTGACCCGCGCCCTCACTGAATGAGATGAACTGCGGTCCGGATCCGATTGCCAGCATTGGCACGACCGGCTTCTTCCAGTCGGCCTCGACACCCTGCATCCCGGCGAGCGGCAGTCCGAACAGACGCTGGTAGAACTCCAGCGAGCGTTGGAGGTTCGAGACGACCAGGTGCACGTGATTGAGCGTGCGCATGGTCAACGGCCGGGGCGAACCCTGAAGCCCTGCGAAGGCCCTGGACGGGGCCGCGGCGATAGCCCCAAGCGAGAGCAGGATCTGCCGTCGCGAGACGCGCGTCCAGCGAAGGTGTCCCGCGGGCTCATCGTATCCTGTGCGCATCGACGTCCTCCTGCGGTTAGCTCTGCGAGTAGCAGATCTTGCGAGTCAGATTGTAGATTCAATCCTCACTCCGCGATCACGCCCAGCAAGGCCCCTGCACAACGTTCAAAATTCTTCCGCACCGCCGACTTGGACACCTCGGCTGCCCCTTTTTGGTGGCAGGGCGCTTGCTGCCGAAGGCATTCATGCGCTGGCGTTGCGTGACGGCCGCCTGGGCGTCCTGTGTCCTGCTCCTCCCAGCGACGAGGGTGCTGGCCGAGGACGATCCCACCGCGAGGGACCAACCGGCGGTTATCATCGACGCCGTTCGAGAGGTCGCCGCGGATCCCACGACCTACGCGCCCGCCGTCCTCAATTACACTGCCATGCGATTGGACTGGGCGAGCTCGCAGCCCTTCTTCCGCAACGGGTACGTGGAGGACAACCCCCGATTCACGCGCACCGGGCTCACCCACGACGTCCCGATCAGCTACGGAGCGGGCAACCGGAGAATCCTGAACGATGCGCTCCTCGTCGTGCCGACCTCTCTTGCCAACAACGCTGCCATTCGAATCACCGAGCGAATGCTGACCGACCGGTTCCCGTCGCAACGGACGTTGATCCGCACCCTGTCCTGGATCGAACGCGTGTCGGTCGCCTCGTACCTCTCCTACCGCCTCTCGGCCGCCCATTTCCGCCAGTGGCGGGCCAACGTTCGCCGGGCCGACCAGCTTGGGCTGCGCTAGGACGGTTTGGAGTCACGTGGCGGCGGCGAGCGCGACCCTATCCGCTCACTTGCTGTCGTAGGGAATTCCAATGTAAGCGCCGAGCACCTCCGGTCGCAGGACGAGCGTCGTCTGGTTCAGAACGATCGTGTACCGTCCGAGGCCGTCGCGGCCGAGGATCAGCGGCTGCTGCCAGCGTATGTGCCAGTCGTGGACCGTGAACCAGACGTCGACGCCGACCTCGATGAAGTCAGGAAACTTGCCGTTGGTCCGCAGGAATGTCTTCTGCGCGTCGCGCAGCGGGCCCAGCTCGCTGAAGCGCCGCGAGAGGCGGCGATCGTCTCTCAGCCCTGTGACGGCCTCGGCGATGCGCTCCACCGATCGCTCCGGAATCTGCTGATCGAAAGCCTCGGCCTCCCGGCCGGCGAGTGCGCCCGCCAGGCCACCGATGATGCCCGCGCCAACGAGGGTGCGTCTCGGAACCATGCGTGACCTCCTGGAACGGATTGAAGAGCGCTGTCTGAGGCCTGCAATCCGCAATCTCACGCGCCTCGTGCGATGGTCTTCCAGTTCTTCGCGAGATACTCGGCGGTCCGCCACGCGAGCGCCTGCACGGTGTGCGTGGGATTGCGAGCCCCGCTTGTGCCCATCACGCTGGCGCCGAGCACACCGAGGTTGGGCGCCTCGTGCGAGAAACCCCACCTGTCGACCACGCTGGTCTCGATGTTGTCGCCCATTCGTGTGCCCCCGTACGCATGAGTGGACGCACCCATCGTGCCGCCGACCGGCGCGCGCACCACACGAATGGCACCTGCCGCACGGTACCACTGCTCCATCTTGTCCTGGATGAACGCCGCGATCTTCCGCTCGTTGTCCTTGTATTCGCCCGTTATGCGGACGACCGGGCGCCCGAGTGGATCCCGGACCGTCGGATCGAGATCGAGGTAGTTGTCCTCGTACGGCAGCGTCGTCTTCTGCAGGTAGGCCGTGTGCGAGCGATCGGCATTCTGCTTGATGAATGCCTTCCACGCCGAGCCCCAGCCGGGTGCCATGCCGTACGTGTTCATGCTTGCCGCAGCAATCGGGCGGCGGTCGGAGTAGACCCAGAGATTTCCGCCGCCGATGAAATCCAGGCCCGCGTGATCGAAGTTGTCGTCGGCCCAGTCGTCGACGGCCACTCCCTGCGCTGGAAGCCCGTACCAGGCCTTCAGATCGAACGGGAAGAGGGCGGACACGCCAGCGAGCTGATGATGGCTCAAGTAGTGACGGCCGACCTGACGATGATTGTTGGACAGCCCGTTCGGGTACGCCTTGGACTTCGACAGGAGCAACAGCCGGACGTTTTCGTACACGTAGCTGGCCAGCAGCACGACCCTGGCCGGCTGGAACAGCTCCTGCCCGTCGGCGGAGTAGGTGACGCCCGTCAGCCGGCCATCGCCGTCGACGTCGATCGATGTCACGGTCGCTCTCGTGACGACCTTGAGCCGGCCCGTCTCTTCAGCGCGTGGAATGGTCGTGACGGCGGTCGAGTTCTTGGCGTCGACATGGCATCCGCCGGCCGCGCAGAAGCCATGGTACATGCAGCCGGAGCGGTTCTGATACGAGCGGGTGTTGATGGCGGCCGGCCCGGGAAACGGATGCCAGCCGATCGAGCGCGCCGAGTCGGCCATCCGCTCGAGAAAGCCCGTCCAGCGCAGCGGGCCCATCGGGTACTCACGCCGGCGCCGGCCTTCGAACGGGTTCCCCCGCGGATCGATTTTTCCGCTCACGTTGCCGGCGCGGCCCGAGACGCCCACTTCGTATTCGATTCTGTCGTAGTAGGGCTCGAGCTCGTCGTACCCGAACGGCCAGTCCTCGACCGTGGACCCTTGAGGAACTCTCGAGGCGCCATAGCGGCGCCGCGTCTCGCTGACGACCTTGAAATCCCACGGATTGAGCCGCCAGTGCTGGGCCCAATAGTGCAGGCTCGTGCCCCCGACGCCGTTCATCATCGGCTGGCCGGCCTGGACGGCTCGCGACGAAGCGTTTGGCCTGACGGTCGGCGCCTCGCCGTCGGCCTTGTGCACCGCCATCGGCCATCCGCGATAGTTGTTGCGCAGCTCGTCGGGGGCAAAATCACGCCGGGTCAGACGGGTGCCCGCTTCGAGGCCGATGACGCTGAGCCCTGCCTGTGCGAGCGGAAGGGCGGCGACGCCGCCGGCGGCACCCATCCCGACGATCACCACGTCGGTCTCCTTCAACCTAGTCGCCATGGCGGTGCTCCTCGACCGACTCCCGGGCCGTGGCTTTGTTGAAGGTCTCGTAGTCGTAGGCCGACTTGCGGTTCGGCTTGAGCTGGTTGGCCTCGAGCGCCTTCTGGTCCCCGGCCGTCACCATGGTCCGCACGCCGGGATAGCCCAGTAGCGACCATCCGACGAAGTTGGCGTTGCCGCCGTAGTACGGGTCGCCGAACATGCCTTGCCTCGTGTGATTGAGCACCATCGTGAAGAACTGTGCCGGGTTACCAGCAAAGATGCCGGGTGGCACCGACCCCGCCTCCACCTCGGTCAGCACGGCGTCCTGATCTGACGCGGACAACTGGGCGAAGCTCCGGCCGCGCGACGACTGCGAGTGGCGGTCGAGTGCGGCCAGACCCGCGGCGTACGCCGGTCGCGATGACGCGAGGGCACCACCGAGCGCACGATCGATGTAATGGACCACGCGGGCTTCTCGCGCGCCGGGTCCGTTGCCGTCGCGTGGAATCAGTCGATCGACAACGGCTTCGAGCGCGTCGGCTTCGACCGCCGAGAGGCTTTCGTACGCCTCGCGCGCACCGGCCGCGACGGCGGGCGCGCGGGCCTGGACCTGAGCGGCATCGGCTGCCGCCGGCGCAGCTCCAGACCCCGTCAGCACGGCGGTTCCGACGACGCCGGCACCTCTTAGCAGATCGCGTCTGCTGATGATCCGCACGGGTTGGTCCTTCATTCACCCTCCACTCTGTGTCCGCGGCGATCCGAGCCGGCCTTCCTCGTCTGCTTCCAGCCGCCCGATCGCCGCGAATTATACGCGCCGGCCACTCCCTTTCTGCCTTGCTGCCCTTCTGCCCTTCTGCCTTTCTTCGTGGCGAATGCTAAAGTGTTCCCGCGGTCGGGTTGGAATGCCGGGGAGGGCGTGATGGATGCTGCCGTGCGCAGTCGCGTGACGGGTCTGCTCAAAGATCCGGGGCTCTTCCAGGAGGCCTGCTATGTGAACGGCCGTTGGGTGAAGGCCGAGAGCGGCCGGACCATCCCGGTCGACAACCCGGCCACCGGCGAGATTCTGGGCGCTGTGCCCAGCCTGGGCGCGATCGAAACACGGGCGGCCATCGAGGCTGCCGCGGCGGCATGGCCGGCCTGGCGCGCTCGCACGGCCAAAGAGCGCTCCGCGATTCTCCGTCGATGGTGCGACCTGATCCTGACCCATCAGGACGATCTCGCGACGCTGATGACGCTCGAGCAGGGGAAGCCGCTCGCCGAATCACGCGGCGAGGTCGCGTATGGCGCCGGGTTCGTCGAATGGTTCGCCGAGGAGGGCAAGCGCACCTACGGCGAGACGATTCCCTCGCACGCGCGCGACAAACGCATCATGGTGATCAAGCAGCCGGTCGGGGTGGTCGGCTGCATCACACCCTGGAACTTTCCCATCGCGATGATCACACGGAAGGTCGCTCCCGCGCTGGCCGCCGGCTGCACGGTCGTCGCGAAACCGGCCTCGCAGACCCCGTTCTCGGCGCTCGCTCTGGCCGCCCTGGCCGAACGGGCGGGCCTGCCCGGTGGCGCGTTCAACGTGATCACCGGCGCGGCGAGCGATATCGGCCGCGAGTTGACGTCGAACGCGACGGTTCGAAAGATCTCGTTCACGGGTTCGACCGCCATCGGCAAGCTGCTCATGGCCCAGTGTGCCGGCACCGTGAAGAAGGTGTCGCTCGAGCTGGGGGGCAACGCGCCGTTCATCGTGTTCGACGATGCCGATCTGGAGAGCGCGGTGGAGGGCGCGGTCGCATCCAAGTATCGAAACAGCGGCCAGACCTGCGTGTGCGCGAACCGGTTCCTGGTTCAGGCCTCCGTGTACGACGCGTTTGCGGACAAGCTCGCGCGTGCGGTCGACACGCTGAAGGTCGGTTCCGGTCTGGAGGACGGCGTCGCGCAGGGCCCGCTTATCGACCTGGCCGCTGTCGAGAAGGTCGAGAGTCACATCCGCGATGCCGTGGCCAAAGGCGCACAGGTGATCACGGGCGGCAAACGGCTCGCCGGCGGCGGCCGCTTCTTTACGCCGACCGTGATGACCGGCGTCACGCCGGACATGGCGGTCGCCAGCGAGGAGACCTTCGGACCCGTCGCCGCGCTGTTCAGGTTCGACAGCGAAGCGGACGCGATCGAGCTGGCCAATCGCACCGAGTATGGGCTGGCCGCGTACTTCTACGGCCGCGACGTCGCCAGGATCTGGCGGGTCGCCGAAGCGCTCGAATACGGAATCGTGGGCGTCAACACCGGGCTGATCTCGACGGAAGTCGCGCCCTTTGGCGGCATGAAGGAGTCGGGCATCGGCCGCGAGGGCTCGAAGTACGGCATCGAGGAGTACCTCGAGGTGAAGTACATCTGCGTCGGTGGACTCTGATGGCCGCACGCTGCTACTTCGTCCAGGCCGACCGCAGCGCCACACGATCGACCTCGTCGCCGCGAAGGTAGACGCGATCGATGCGGCGCATGTGAGCGATGTCGTCCAGGGGATTGCCATCGAGCACGACGAAGTCGGCGCTCTTGCCCGCTTCGAGCGAGCCGACGTCCCTCAGCCCGAAGGCCTCGGCGGGCCGCGCGGTACCCGCGGCAATCGCCTGCGCCGGCGTCATGCCCAGGCGCACGAACGCCGCCAGCTCGAGGTGCTCCGCGTATCCGAAGAACGACCCCACATGCGTCGCGGTCGGTCCCCATCCCACATCGGCGCCCAGAATGATCTGGATACCCTCACTCACCATCCGTGTGAAACGCTCACGCGCGCGCTGATCGGCTACCTCGCGGCTGACCGGGCTCGCGGCGCCGCCCGACGACCCCTGCTGCGCGCCTATGGGGCCCAGGTTCCGTGGGTCTGCCAGTCGGGCGATGACCGTGGGCGACACGTGCTCCCGAAAGAAGGGATCCTCGTAGAAGGCGGGATCGCGAAACGAGGATTGGGTCGTTGGAATAAGGTACGCGTGCTTCTCCTTCATCAGCGCGATCCACTCCTCATCGATCTGACTGGGACCGTGAATGAGCCGGCGCACGCCGGCGCGAAGGAGAATCTTGTGATCCTCGACGGCGGGCGCATGGACGAGCAGGCGAATGTCGTGCACCAGCGCTTCCTGCACCGCCGCCAGATAGACCTCCGGGCTCAGCTTGACCTTCGCTCCGCGCCGCTCGTCGCGGCTGTCGACCCAGATCTTCATCGTCTGGATGCCTTTGGCCGCCTCGGCCCGAACGGCAGCTCTCGCCTGCGCGGCCGACGTCACCTCGTAGAACCCGTCGCCTCCACGCCACCATCCCGAATCGGCCGTGAAGTTCGGGTTGGGGCCGCCTCCAGGAGTACCGAGGCCGGGCTGCACGACGTAGCGGGCGCCGCCAATCCTGCCCAGGCGCTGATCGAGCGCGACCTGGAGCCCGATGGTTTCCTTGTCGCTCGCGGTGGAGATCACGGTGCCGACGCCGTAATAGGCGTGGCGGTGCAGGTGATCGATGAGGTTCTCACGCGTGAAATACCGGCTTCCCCAGTCTGTGTACCTCTCCCACCCGAGGTGGGAATGCGCGTTCACGATCGCGGGCATGATGGTCTTGCCCGTGAGGTCCACGACCGCGGCGCGCTCCGCCCGGACGCCTGCGGCCCGGCCAATCTCGACGACCAGACCGTTCTGAACGACCAGGGCCGCGCCCTCGATGACGCGGCCGTCGCCGACAACCAGGCGGGCGCCGGTGTACAGCACGGCGCCCCGGTCGGGTGGCACAATCGGCTGCGGTGGCGCGACCGGCGGCTGCACGCACGCCGCGGTCACGAGCAGCAGGCCAGCCAGATTGCGTGACAGGTGGGACATGCAGCGCGGCTGGCCGGACTACCGTGCGGCCAGCAGCTCCGCGTGCAGCGCGCGAAGGAACCGCTCGCTGCTCGTGCCGCCGGGATCGACCGTGGCGTCGGTGTCCGCCGTGGGCTTCGCCGCGACGACGTCATCGGCGCTTCTGCCCTGCTTCACGAGCGCACGGACCCTGTCGCGCACGGCCAGCGCCATGTCGCGATGGGCCGCGACAGCGGTCTTGTCGACGATGGGGCCGTGCCCCGGTACGATTCTCGTCGCAGGCTTGGCGAGGTTGATGATGGCGTTGAGACCGCCAATCAGCCCGTCGAATGTCCCGCCGTTGTTTCGATCGGGGAACGGGTACCCGACCGAGCGGTAGAAGTCGCCGGTCATGATCACATCGGCGTTCGGAAAGTACACCATGGTGTCGCCGTCGGTATGAGCGGTGGGCACGGGGATGAGCTGCACCGCCTCGCCATTCATGTGGATCGTCACCGGCGCATTGTAGGTGACCGTCGGGAGCGCGCCGGGCGGCGCCGGCTTGGGCCCGCCAGCCAGACGCCCGCGCAGCTGATCGCGCGACAGCAGCGTCACGCCCAGCTTCGCGAGATTCTCGTTGCCCCCGGTGTGATCCCCGTGCACGTGGGTGTTGACCATGAAGCGGATGGGACCAGGCGCGATCTGCTTGATGGCTGCCACGATCCTCTCGGTCAGCGGCGCAAACTGCGAGTCGACCATGAACACGCCATCGGGGCCCGCCAGCACGCCGATTCTCCCGCCCTGCCCCTCGAGAGCGTAGAAGCTGCCGGCGAGCTTGGCGACCTTGATCTCCACCTTGCTGAAATCCTGGCCCTGCGCGGCCACCCGCGTGCCGGCGTACCCGCTTGCCACCACTATCACCACCGCCGCGACGAGTCGATCGGAAGCACTCATGATCGTTGCTCCTCATACAGAAACGGCTGCGCTACTCGGGCATCAATGCAAACGTCCAGATCGAGCCGCCCGTCGGCATCTTCCCCGCCGCATAGCGGTTGGCGAGCCCCCCGCCGAGTCCTGATGCGACGGTGACGTACTGCCGGCCCTTGTGCGTGTAGGTGATCGCCGTCGCGTTGATGCTCGACCCGGTCTGAAACTGCCAGAGCGTTTTCCCGGTCTCCTCGTCCAGAGCGATGAACTCCCCGGTGGCCTTGCCCGTGAACACCAGACCACCGCCGGTGGCGAGCATCCCCGCCGAGCTCGGGAATCCGGTCAGCGGGACCTCCCACTTCCTTTCGCCGGTCAGTGGATTGATTGCCACGAAATGCCCGAGCACATCGTCAGGCTTGAACTCGGGAACCCGGCTCGTCACGCCGGTCGAGGGCGCGCCGATGGCCTGCGGCGTGGCCGGCGGCGGCGCGATCTTCTGGATCCGTGGCACATTCCACGTGCTGGCGTAGACGAGCCCCGTGTTCGGATTGAACGCGACGGGCACGGCGTTGGTGCCGCGTGAAGGAAAAATCGACACCTCCTCCCCCTCCAGAAACCGCTTGTAGATATCCGTCAGGACCGGTCGACCGGTGGCGAGGTCCACTCGCGTCGCCCAATTGACGGTGACGTACGGATGAGCCGCAATCAGGCGGCAGTTGGTGCGATCCAGCACGTACAGGAACCCGTTCTTGTTCGCCTGCATCATCACCTTGCGGCGCTGGCCGTTGATTGTCAGATCGGCGAGGACATGCTCGTCGGTACCGTCGACGTCGTACACGTCGTTTGGCGTGTACTGGTAGTAACACGCAATCTCGCCTGTCTTGGGCCGAATCGCGAGCACGCTCGACGTGTACAAGCTGTCCAGCGCGCCTCGTGGTCGCGGGTCGTAAGGCTCGGCATTGCCCGTTCCCCAGTACACAAGATCGAGCTCCGGATCGTACGAGCCGGACCGCCACGTCGGCCCGCCGCCGTACTTCCAGGCATCGGTGTTCCGCGGCCATGTTTCAGAGCCGGGCTCGCCGGGCGCGGGAATGGTGTAGGTGCGCCACAGTTTCTTCCCGGTGTCCGGATCCCAACCATCGAGAAACCCGCGCGTCGTGGACTCGCCGCCCGCCATGCCCGAGATCAGCACGCCATTGGCGACGATGGGCGCGCCGGTCGAGTAATAGCCCTCGCGCCAGTCGGCGAATCGTTCGTTCCATATCTGCTGGCCCGTCTGCATGTCGAGCGCCACCAGGTGGTTGTCCACCGTGACGCGAAACAGCTTCCCGCGATAGATGGTCGGTGCGCCTCTGTTGAACGCGACCCGCGTCACGTCGGGCTCGAGCCCGACTCGCGTCCGCCAGATCTGCCGGCCCGTGTCGACGTCGATGGCGAACGTCCATCGGCCGTTGATCGCGTACAGGACGCCGTTGTAGATCGCCGGCGCCGCCAGCTCGCCCTGATCGTTCATGAGGCTGGAGTTCCAGATGGGCACCAGGCGGCGGACGGTGGCTTTGTCAATCTGACGGAGCGGGCTGTAGCTCGTGCGGTCGTAGCCCATGCTCTGCGTGAGGACGTTGGCGGTGTTCCGGCCGTCGTTCACCAGCTCATCGGTCGTTTGCGACGCTCCTGGGACCCCACCCAGGCCAGGGAGGAGTGCAAGCAGCCAGAACCTCTTCATGGTCAGCCTCCCGCAAGACGGACGCAACAAGGGCGGCGCCAGTATAGACCGGTCGCCCTCATGCTCGCGCGTCACGCGCGCTCGGCCCATGGCCGGCGCGGGACGTTCGTGCGCGCCACGATTCCAGATTCTCGATCTCCACGACCGGCCTCGCGCCGGCGGGTGTGAAGCCGAGCACGGCGCCGTAGAAGAAAAGCTCGACCTCCAGACATCTCGCGATCGTCTCCGCCCGGCGGAATCCGTGCTGCTCGCCGTCAAACGTCATCAGGGCGACAGGGAGACCCTTGGCGCGCGCGGCGGCGGCCATCATGCGCGCCTGGTTGGGAGGTACGACAGGATCCTGCAGACCTTGAAACAGAAGGAGCGGGCTCTCCAGGCGGTCGATCAGATGCAGCGGCGATCGCGCGCGGTAGACATCGCGCGCCTCCGGATACGGACCGACCAGACCGTCCAGGTACCGCGACTCGAACTTGTGCGTCTCGCGCGCCAGCAGTTCCAGATCGCCGATGCCGTAGTAGCTCGTGCCGGTCCTGAACGCCGTCCCGGGCCGGGTCAGCGCAGCCAGCGTCGTATAGCCGCCTGCGCTCCGGCCGCGAATGATCAGGCGATCGGGGTCGGCTCTGCCGGTCGCGACCAGGTAACTGGCCGCGTTCGCGCAATCGGCGACGTCCACGATGCCCCACTGTCCTCGCAGCCGCTCCCGGTACGCGCGCCCGTACCCCGCGCTCCCGCCGTAGTTGACGTCGGCCACGGCAAAGCCGCGGCTGGTCCAGTACTGGACGTCGAGGCTAAGCCGCGCGTAGGTCGCCGCCGTGGGGCCTCCGTGCGCCACGACAATGAGCGGGGGACGTTCGGCTGGCGGAGCGACGAACTGCGGGTTGTGAGGCCGATAGTAGAACGCGTGCGCCGTCGTGCCGCCGGCGTCAGGAAACTCGATCGCTTCTGGCGCCGATACCTCCGATTCCCGGATCGACTCGGCCGAGCTGGCCCGGATCGTGTCCGCGGCCCCTGTCGTGAGGTCGATGCGCAGCACGCTGTCGGGTCGGGTTGCCGATCCGCCGATGAGTGCGGCGCACGTCTCGGTCGCGGCCACGCTGTCGGCGGGCTCGATCTCGGTAGGCACATCCCGGAACCTGCCGGTCCTCAGATCGAAGGTCGCCAGCCGCCAACGGCCGCCGAGGGCATACGTCACCACGAGTCGCGAGGATCCGGCAGACGCCCACGTGCAGGATCCGAGCTGCCACTGAGCGCGTCCAAACTCGGCAGCCATCGGATGCACGGCTTCCACCACGCCGCCCTTCAGCCTGTAGATGTTCCACCAGCCGGTTCGGTCCGACACGAAGTACAGCGCGCCGTCGGGCGACCATCCCGGCTGAAAGATCGACTCGCGCTCGCTTCCGGCCACCTGACGGTGATGCTCGAGTGCGCCGGTCGATGAGATGTCGCCGACCCAGAGCTCCGTGCCGTCCCAGGGCATCTGCGGGTGGCGCCACGCCAGCCACGAGAGCTGCGATCCATCAGGCGACACGCGCGGCGTCGAGTAGAAATCATGGCCCGACGCGAGCACCGCGCCGGCCCCGGAAGCGCCGTCGAGCGGCACGGCGACCAGCGCATTGACCGCCTCGCGGCCAGCGACGCCATGGTCCTCACGCACGCACACGATCCGTTGGCGCCGAGAGTCGATCGCACAATCGGCATGGAAGCAGTCGCCCGGCGGTGTGAGCGGCTCGGGCGTGCGCCCCGGAGCAAGTCTGTAGAGGCGTTGATCCGCGAACTCGGTGTAATAGACGGTGCCACGCGACACGGTGTACGCGCCGCCCCCGTACTCGTGGACGCGGCTGCGCACGTTGGTCCCCTCGGGCGTCACGTCCTCGATGCGGCCACCAGATGTGCACCGGACGACAACGGTGCGTCCGCCCTCCTCGGGACGACCCTCCGTCCAGTAGATGTCCTCATCGTCGACGATCACGCTCCCGAGCTTGAGGGCGCCCTCTGCCACGGCCCGCGCCGTCAATGACGACCGCCATGTGCCGTACGGGGCGAGGGTTCGATCCCGACCGCGACCCGAGGATGGGTGAGCGCTCACGGCGCTCCGACCTTGACCCCGCCCACGCGAGTGCGAGCCGTGAACCGTCGCTCAGGATCGAACACGGCAATGGTCACCACGAACAGCACCACTGTCGTCCCGGCGAGCACCAGGATCGAGCGTGAAGCGTCAAACTCCGCGGGCTGCCCGAGGGCCGCACGCATCAAGTCGACGGCATACGTGACCGGGTTGAGGGCTGCCGCAATCCGCCACGCCGCAGGCAGGTCGGCGGTCGGGTAGAGTGCGCCGCTCAGGAACAGCATCGGGAACAGCACGACGTTGATAACGCCGGCGAAGTTTTCGACCGATCTGAGCGGCGCGGCCACCAGCAGCCCGACGACAGCCGCCGCAGCGGCTCCAACCAGGAGTGCTCCGGCGGCGGCGACACACTGTGCCGGCGTCACCGGTGCCACGAGCGGGAGGAACAGAAGCACGATGCCGCCCTGCAGCGCGCCGATAGCGGTGGCCGCAATCAGTCGACCTGCCAGTATCGCCCCCACGCCCGCAGGACTGGCAAGCATGAGCCGGAGCACACCGAACTCGCGGTCGTACACGGTCGAGATGGCCGTCAGCATGGCGCCGAACAGGCTCGCCATGACCACGAGGCCCGGGTAGACGAACTCGCGATACGACGCCACGCCCTCCACGCGAGCGATGGCGTTGAACCCCGTGCCCACGAGCAGCAGCCACATGAACGGCCTCGCAAGCCCTCCGATCAACCGGCTCTTCTGGCGGAAGGATCGCGAGAGATCCCGGACGACGATGCCGTGGACGGCGCTCAGCGCGCTCATGCCGGCGCCTCGACACGGGCGGTCGATCTGGTACCCGATTCGACGCCCTGCGTTCTCGAAAAATAGACGTCGTCCAGGGTCGCGGGACGAATGACGAAGCGCACGAGGCCCCGCGCCCGGGCGCCCCACTCAGCAAGACCGTCTCTCGATCCGGCGACGCCGATGCGATACCCTCGCTCCGACCTGATCGTGGTGCGAATGGTGACGAGGTCACTGAGCGCGCTGAGCGCCCGATCGGCGCCAGGCCCTTCCATCTCGACCACTTCGTCACCCAGCGTCGCCCGGAGCGCCTCCGGCGTATCGTCGCCGACGAGCCGCCCGTTCGCCAGCAGGGCGACGCGTTGGCAGCCCTCGGCCTCCGTCAGGTAGTGCGTCGAGAAGATC